>NZ_JBHVVI010000041.1:0-69041 GCF_042883685.1 Kitasatospora sp. NPDC058190 | reverse complement strand
TTCCGGCATTCGGTCGGTCCGGCGCCGCGCCGGTCCGGCGCCGCGTCAACCCCGCAGGGGGTCACGGCACCTCACCGGGTCCTGACGACCAGTGGAGGCATGCGTGGTCCAAGACCCACTCCTGATCACTTAATTGGAACGGTTCTACGGCACCTCGACCGATGCGATCGCGCGCACCGCCGAAGTCTCCCGGCCGTACCTGTTCCGGCTCTTCCCGGGCGCCGCAGGCCGCCGCGCCTGCACCCGGCCGGTGACCCGGGACCCCCGACACCGGCACGCTTGTCGCCGGTCGGCTGCTTCAGATCAACTGTCTTCCACGGCAGTTGAAGCGACAGCTCGGCAACCCTCACGGACAACACGAATACGGAGACCTGATGTCCCGCGACACCGAAGACGCCGCCGACACCCACCGGCAGCAGATACGGCGCACCCGGCGCACCATCCACGTCGTCACCGCACTGGCGGTCCTGCTCTCGGCCGCCGTGGGCGCCGAGGCGATGGCGGCCTCACCGGCGGACGTTCCGCAGCCGCCCTCGACGGCCGACCAGGAGAAGGGCATGCGGGTGGGCATGCCGTTCCACGACCCGGCCTCGGCCGAGACGGACGGCACGGACCCGAACCTGACCATCGACCTCGGGGCCGCCCGCACCCGGTTCGACGTCTCCGGGCGCGAGGTCCACGGCGACTCCTACAACGGCGCGTTCACCGCGCCGACCATCAAGGTGGCCCCGGGGGCGACCGTCACCATCCATCTCGTCAACCATCTGCCGGTGGCCACCAATCTGCACTTCCACGGTCTGCACGTCTCCCCGGAGGGGCAGTCCGACGACCCGTTCCTGTGCGTGGCACCCGGTCAGTCCACCACGTACCGGCTGGCGATACCCGCCGACCACCCGCAGGGCACCTTCTGGTACCACAGCCACGCCATGGGCACCACCTGCCCGGCACCGGGCGCCCAGAGCATGCCCGGCATGGCCGCCATGCCCGGCGACGTGGAGAACCAGATCTTCGCCGGCCTGTCCGGCGCCCTCATCGTCGGCGACGACCGCACCCTGCTGCCGAAGCCGCTACGGCACATCGAGGCGCACACCCTCGTCCTCAAGGACGTCCAACTCGACCCCACCGGCCACATCCCGCAGAACAGCGACACCACCTCGATCGACTCCGGCAACCCGACCGTACGCCTGGTCAACGGCCAGCTGCGGCCGGTGCTGACGATGAAGCCCAACGAGACCCAGCTGTGGCGCCTCGCCAACGCCGGGGCCGACATCTTCTACCAACTCCACCTCGACGGCTACCACTTCACCGTCATCGGCGAGGACGGCACCCCCGTCGCCCACGTCACCACCCCCGACACCCTGTTGCTGCCCCCGGGCAAGCGCTACGACGTCCTCGTCACCGCCGCCGCCCACCCCGCCCGGACGACGCTGCGCACCACCGCCTACAGCAACGGCCCGCAGGGCGACTCCTACCCGGACACGGAGCTGGCCACGGTCAAGGTCGCGGGCGACCCCGTACACCGGCTGGCGGACGTCACCGGAGCCGTCCCCACCGCCCCGGCCGACCTCTCCGCGGTGCCCATCGCCCAGCAGCGGACCCTGGACCTGTCCGAGAGCGCGGACGGCAACACCTTCTACATCAACGGCAAGCAGTTCGCGATGGACAGCTCGGTCTTCGCGACCCCTGCCAAGGTCGGCACGGTCGAGGAGTGGACCGTCGTCAACCACTCCGGCGAGGACCACCCCTTCCACCTGCACACCAACGCCTTCCAGGTGGTGTCCGTCAACGGCGTGGCCCAGCCCTACACCCACCGGCAGGACACCGTCCCCGTGCCGCACGCGGTCGACGGCGTGCCGGGCCAGGTGGTGATCCGGGTCGCCTTCGCCGACTACCCCGGCACGTGGATGTTCCACTGCCACATCGCGGCCCACGAGGACAACGGCATGATGAGCTACATCGACGTCGTCCGCTGACCGTGAGGATGTTCCTGAGCGGTTCCCGGCGGGTCTGACCGTCCACCGACCGACCGCGGGTCCCCATCAGGACCGGATCGTGGGTGCACCGGGAACAGGTGCGCCGTGCCCACGCCGTCAGCGACCGGCGCGGGCACGGCGCACCGTCACCCACGGCGCGCGTCGCGCTCCTACCTGGCTGCGGGCCGGTGCCGCAGGGTGTCGTCCAGCCAGTCGTAGATGCGGGCGAGGGCGAGTCGCTGGGCTCCCGCCTGGCAGTGCGCGTCGGCGCCTTCTGCCGCGGTGAACTCGATCAGCGTCCTGGGGCAGGTGAGGTGGTCGTAGAGCTGTCGGGCCTGCCCGGCGAAGAACAGGTCCTCGGCGGCCTCGCAGATCAGGGCGGGGCACTCGATCTTCTCGGCGATGCCGTCGCGGAGGTGGTGGTCGAGATAGGCGGCGCCGAAGGCGCGGGGGGTGTCGGCTCCCATCACGTACATGCCGTGGTTCAACGCCCAGCGCATGACCGGGTTGGTGGCCATCAAGTGATCGAGCTGGGCGTCGAGTTCGGGATCCGAGGCGGCGCGCAGCCGCCGTTCGACGTCGGCCCGGTCGCCGGGCACGATGTTGGTGACCGCCGGGCCGAGGTCGTAGACGCCGTCGAGGGCGATCACGGCGGCCAGCCGGTGTTCGAACGCGGCCGCCCTCGGCGCGAGCAGTCCGCCCATGCTGTTGCCGAGCAGCGCGACGCGGTCGCCGTCGACCTCCGGCAGGGTCAGCGCGAAGTCGAGGACGGGGCCCACGACGTTCTCCCAGTCGGGACGGAAGACCAGTCCGTCGCGGTGGAGCGGCCCGGGCTGCCCCGGTCCGTCGAAGACGAGGACGGTGTAGCCGCGCTCCACGCCCGCCATGGCTCCGAAGTAGTGCATCTCCTCCGCCGTGCCGTCGAAGCCGTTGTGCATGATCACGGTGGGCCGGGGCGTCGCGGAGGTGTCGGCCCGGTAGAGGTAGCCGGGCAGGGTGCCGCCCTCGTAGGGGATGCGGACCGGCTCGATCCGCGGGGTGAAGAGCGCCGCCGCGGCGTGGAAGCACTCCACGCTGCGGTCGTAGGCGTGGTCGTGGCGGGGGTCGCACGGGTTGCCGTGGAGGAAGAACTCCGCCGACCGGTAGTAGTTCGACGCCCGCAGGAAGCCGTCCCGGGCGCTGACCGGGTGGCCCGCCTCCAGGGCCCGCCGGGCCTCGCCGGCCACCCGGTCGGCGGTGGCCAGCCACTCGTCGTGCCAGCTGTCGTAGTCGCCCTCCACGATGCGCGTGCTCGTCGAGACGACCTCGCCGAAGTCGGCGCCGCCGTAGGCGATGTGGCCGAACGAGCGCAGGGTCTCGTACCAGAACTGGGCGTCGTTCGGGAACAGCAGGGGCTTCATCAGTACTCCTCGGAATAAGGGATGGTCGGGGCGCCGGGCCCCCTCGTGGGTGGTGGTGGTGTTCAGTCGTCGTTCCCGTCGAGGGCGGTGTCGGGGATCCAGGAGCCGTGGAGTCCGGAGCTGACTCGGTGGGGCAGGTGGACGGTGGCGATCCGGTCGAGGCCGGAGGCGTCGAGGACGAGGAGCTGCGAGGCGTCCTGCTTGAGGTCGGAGACGACGGTGAGGAGGTAGCCGTCGTCCTCGCGGGTGGCTCCGGCGGCGGGGACGAAGACGGCTTCGCTGGGCATGCGGGCGTCGCCGATCTGGTGGATGCGGCGGGCACCGGTCGTGCGGTCGTACTTGACCAGACCGTAGCCGCCGAAGCCCTTCTCGTCGGGGAAGGCGACGGCGTACTGGTAGCGGTTCTCGACGCCCAGGTACTCCTCGTTGAGGGTCGGGAACTCCACCGGCAGGTCGTCGATGATCTGCTCGTCCACGGTGCCGGCCACCGTGTCGACCACCCATCGGCGGGTGTAGGAGCGGGTGACGGGCTCGGTGCCGCGCCCGGGTGCGCCGATCCACCAGTTCCAGGAGAGCCGGAATCCCTCGTCATCCACGGTGGGGCCCTCCAGGACGATGCGGCCCTGGCCGTCCTCGAAGGCGTTGGCGACGTGCAGCACGTTGCCCGGTTCGATGGAGAACCAGCGGACGCTCCGCGCACCGTCCTTTCCGCGCGGCATGACACCGATGCGGGCGGGCTGGGTGTCGCTCCAGCCGTACGGGATGCCGGAGTGGTCGGCGGGGTCGAAGGTGACGTTGCCCTCGATGAAGACCACGTGGTGGCGGGTGATGGCGAAGTCGTGCTTGAGCGAGGCGGTCGCCCCGGGGACCTCGACGCTGTCGACGATCCGGCCCTTCGCATCGGCGACGTAGTACATCAGGTAGGGCGGGAACGGCGAGGACCCAAAGAAGTGGAGCTCCCCCGTCACCGGGTCCTCCTTCGGGTGCGCGGTCATCGCCGTGCGCAGCTTGCCGTCGAAGTCGTAGGCGCCGACGGTGTCCAGGTCCCGGGTGAGCTCGAACGGGAGGTTCGCCTCGCACAGCGCGAGGAGGCGTCCGGCGTGCTCGATGACGTGGGTGCCGGCGGTGCTGGCGGCCAGGTCGGGGCCGTGCTCGGTCATGTAGGGGGCGCCGTCGAGGGCGGGAGTGTGCACCCAGCGGTTGCGGTACCACTCGGCGCGGCCCTCGCGCAGCCGGATGCCGTGGACCATGCCGCTGCCCTTGAACCAGTGGGTCGGGGTGACGCCGGGCTTGGGGTTGTGGCCGTTGCGGAGCAGTCGGCCCGTCAGCTCCGGGGGCAGGGTGCCCTCGACGGTGAGTTCGGTGGCGCTGATCTCGTCGGCGACGGGGGTGTAGTGGCCGGTCAGGTAGGGCTTTTCGACGGTCATGGCAGAAACCTCTTTCGGTCTGTCGGGGAGTTGCCGGGGGCGTCCTGCGTCGGATGGCAGGCGCGTACCACGACGGTGCGGTCTCGGTTGCCGATCAGTGGGTGGGCGGGGTCCAGTCGGCGGGCAGGCCGGACTGGGCGAGGACGGCGGTGAGGCTGTAGTAGTCCTGGTCGGAGGTGATCTGGCGACGGGTGTTCAGTTCGAGGAGCGTGGCCATCGGCACGGCGAAGGGCTTGGGCGCGCTTTTGAGACGGCCGGAGTACACGGATTCGACGGTGATGTGGTTGCCGTCGCGGTACGTGGCTCGGACGGTGACGTGGACGTCGTCGATGAGGCTGTCGGCGCGGGCCTTCCACCCGGCGATCTCCTCGCGGCCGTGGAAGGTGACATCCACGGCATGGTCGGTGTAGGTGCCGTCGGCGGCGAACAGGCCGCCGAGCGCCTGGGGTTCGGCGCCGTTCCAGGCGCACGCCCAGTCGGTGACGACCTTCGGCAGGCGCTGTTCGGCGGGCTGCGCGGCGGAGGCGGTGGTGCCGAGCGCGGCGCGGGCGGCTGCGGCGCCGATCAGTACGGTCGCGGCACGGGGTGAGCTGGACCTCACGGTGATCATCCTTCGGGTGGTGGTGTGTCGGGTCGCGGATCCGCGGGCACGGGTTCGCGCGCGGCCGGCTGGGCGATGCTCACAGCGGGTCGCCGGCTGAGGTCGGGGGCGCTCGGATCGTCCGTGGCCGGCGACCGACATCCGGGACGGTGCACATCAGGGAGTCAGGACGACTGTGCCGGTGCCGGTGCCGGTGCCGGTTGCGGTTGCGGTCCGCGGGCTGGTGCACCGGATGAGGAGTACCGCGAGGATGGCCGTCGCGGCCAGGACGGCGGCCGAGACCATGAAGGCGGCCCGGTAGCCGGCGGTGAGGGCCGCCAGGTGCGGCTCGTGCGTGGACGCGCGGGCGGTGACGGAGCCGGCGAGGGTGGCCAGGGCCGCGAGGCCGATCGCACCGCCGACCTGGCGGGTGGTGTTCACCAGTCCGCCGGCCAGACCCGCGTCCTGGGGCGGGAGGCCGTCCACGGCGAGTGCGGTGAGCTGGACGAAGGCGATGCCCAGGCCGAGGCCGACCAGGACGCTCGGACCGAGGACGTCGGCGAGGTAGCTCCCGTCAGCGCTGATCCGTGACAGCCACAGCAGGCCCGCGGCCTCGGTGAGCAGGGCCGCGGTCACGGTCGCGGTGGCGCCGGCCCGCCGGGAGATGCGCGGGGCGAGAGTGGATCCGAGCATGTTGGCCGCGGCGAGCGGGAGTTGGCCCGCTCCGGTGGCCAGCGGACTGGATCCCAGGACCTGTTGCTGGTAGAGCGGCAGGAAGAAGAACAGGGCGATCCACACGGACCCCAGCAAGGCCATCAGCAGGTTGCCCGCTGCCACCCGGCCGGTGGTGACCAACCGCGGCGGTATCAGCGCGTTCGGCCGACGGAGCTCGATGACGGCGAAGGCCGCGAGCAGCGTGGCGGCGGCGCCGAGGGCGCCCAGCACCCGGCCGTCCGTCCAGCCGGCGCCGCGTGCGGTGGTCAGCCCCCACACCAGGCAGGTCACGGCGAGGGTGACGGTGGCGGTGCCCAGTAGGTCGAACCGCCCGGCCGTGCGGCTGACCGTCCGCGGAACGAGGGCCGCCACCGCGGCCAGGACCAGCACCGCCCCGAGCGCGACGGAGTGGAAGATCCACGGCCAGCCCCACGCCTGGGTGAGCCCGCCGCCCAGCAGGACACCGCCCGCTCCTCCCGCGCCGGAGACCGCGCCCCACACCCCCAGTACTCTGCCGCGCCCGGGGCCGGGCGGGTACAGGTCCATGGCCAGGGCGAGCGCAGCCGGGGCGATGGCGGCGGCGCCCAGGCCCTGAACCACGCGGGCCGCGATCAGCGCATTCGGTGCGGCGGCCAGTCCCGCTGCCAGCGAGGCAGCCGCGAACAGTACGAGGCCGGCGATCAGCACCCGGCGGCGACCGAGCAGGTCGGCCGCCCGTCCGCCCGCCAGGAGCAGTGCTCCGAACGCGAGGCCGTAGGCGTTGACCACCCACGTGGTGCCGCCGTCCGACAGGCCGACCCCGGTGCGGATCTGCGGCAGCGCGACGTTCACGATCGAGGTGGCGAGCATGACGGTGAACTGGGCTGCGGCGAGCACCGTGAGCGCGGCTGCCGGCCGAGGGGCGGGCGGCAGCCGCCCCGACTGTGTGCGGTGGAGGTTCATGGCGCACAGCCTCGTGCGGGGCGGTGTCCACTATCCAGGCCCGGCAGGAGCGGTGACTGTCCACTCCTGTCCGCACCTGTCCACCGGGTCCTGCCGAACGGGCGGAGGGGTCGGCGGCTACGGAGTCTCCGGGGGGCCCTGCAGTTCCCGCTGCCACAGGGCCTCGCCCAGCAGGTCCAGGCCCTGGCGCAGGTGGCGCCGGTAGGTGCCGAACGGAAGACCGATACGGCGGGCGGCGGCTTCCTGTGTGGGCGCACCGGAGAAGTAGCCCGCCGTCAGGGCCTCGCGGGCCCGTACTCCGCGCGGGTCGTGGGCGAGGTCGTCGACGGCCTGGCGCAGCAGGGCGCGCAACTCCTCGACGGGATCGCCGAAGTCGGCCGCGAGACGGGCGCGCATCAGGGCGCAGGCGGCGAAGGCGCCCGCGTCGCGCCAGTGCGTCAACGCTTCACGGACGGCCTGGTCGAACGCGGTGCGCGAGACGGGCGACGGCCCTGACCGGACGGGCACGTCGGGGGCCTTGATGAAGCGCTGGAGCCAGGCCTCCACGGGCTCCTGGCGCCAGTCGACGCAGAACAGCCCGTAGGTGTGCTCACCGACTCGCGGTCGCGCCCCGGTGTCGCCGAGGGTCCCCTCGACGCGCCCGGCCCAGGCCTCGGCGTCCCGCCAGACGGCGAATCCGTAGGCGCGGCCGCGGGCACGGGCGGACTCCGCCTGGGCACGGGAGCTGCTCAGGTCGATGACGCGCGAGGGGACCTGGTAGCGCTCCGGGTAGACCGAGAAGCGGCTGATGCCGATGTGCTCGCCGGGGCTCACCGGTGCGGTGGCGTCGGTGTGCTCCCACGCCGCGGCGACGACGGGATCGGTGGCCAGGTCCTCGGGGTCGGGAGGGGCCGGCAGGGCGAGCCGGGCCGTGAACGCCACGATGCGGCCCGTGCTCACGAGGCGGTAGACGCTGAACGCCCCGGGCTGGCGCCGCGCCCAGTAGCGGACCAGTTCCGCGGAGGCGGTTCCCTCGGTCTCCTCCGCCATGCGCAGCACGACGTCGAGGTCCTCCGGGTGCAGGGGACGGTCGTGCACCTCCTCCTCGCGGGACCAGGTGCGCAGTCGCGCCAGGGTCTTCCCCTCCCGGAAGAGGTGGAAGAGCTCGTCGGTGACGGTCCAGACCCGCTCCTCGGGGGCCTCGCGCAGTATTCGCAGGTATTCGTCCGCCAGGCGCCGGCGCATCGTCACGAAGGCGTTGGGTGCCCGCCAGCGCAGGTCGGCGGCCAGCGTCTCGCGTGCGGCGTCGTGGGGGTGGAGCCCCTGGCGCGTGGACTCGATGAAGGGCAGGTCCCTCAGCCAGGAGAAGAGCAGATGGGCGTCCTCATCGGGGAGCACCGCGGCGAGGAGTTCCTCGGACGTCGAGTGGGCCTGTGCCGCGACCTCCAGGGCGCGGCGGTGAGCGGCCGTGGGCACCTCTCCGATCAGGCCGGTCAGCAGGGTTCGCAGGACGTCCGCCGAGGGGGCCCATATCTCCTCCCTGCTGCAGCCCGCCGATCCTGCGGCCGCCGCGAGGGACAGGGCCAGCGGGTTGCCTCCGGCGAAGCGGAGCACCCGTGCCCGCAGCTCGGGCCGGATCCGTGCCGCGACCAGCAGGTCGCGGGCCTGCTCCTCGGAGAACGGTTCCAGTTCGGTCACGTGCAGGAGGTCGGACCAGGCGGGATCGGCGGCCCACTGCGGCTGCGGAGCGAGCCGGCCGGCCAGGACGACCACGGTGCTGTCCGCGGCGCGGGGCAGGAAGTGGTGCCACAGCCAGCTCTCCAGCCACTGGCAGTGCTCGAAGGAGTCCACGAGCAACACCGTGCCGGGAACGTCCAGGAACGGGCCGGCCGCGCGCTCGAAATCGGCCGGGTCCCGGCTGACGAAACGACCGTCGAGTTCGAGGAGCGGTCGGCCCGCCGCACGGGCGTGGTCCGCCAGGCGGCGCAGCAGCGTCGACTTCCCGATGCCGCCCGGCCCGAACACGTAGAAGGCGAACGGGGCCCGGGGATCGCCGGTCAAGGCCTTCCCGAAGAGCTCCAGTTGCTCCTCCCGGCCGATGAAGGCCAGGCCGCGCGCAGCGCTCAGTCGCTCTCCCACGGACACCATGGCGGCTCCCGTTCCCCTGTGTGCCAGCGACGGATTCCGCCCCCGGAGCCGCCAATCCATGGGGATCCTACAAAGGCCTCGGGTGCGTCAGCGATCGGTGTCACCCGACGAGTCCCGGGTTCCCGTCGTCGGGATGACCGGTGATCAGGGGAGTTGCCTCCTCGGCGTGTTGGAAGCGGGTGCCCGGGGTGGTGCCTCGTGTGCGGCACCGCCCCCGGGCGCCACGGGTGTGGCGGAATGTCAGAAGGCGACGCGGACCTTCAGCGCGGTGCGGTCGTCCATCGCCCGGTAGCCGTCCGGGACGCCGTCGAGGTCGACGGTGCGGTCGAAGACCAGGCCCGGGTCGATCGCACCGGACAGGACGTCCGGCAGCAGCTCGGGAATGTAGGCGCGGGCCGGGGCGACACCGCCGTTCAGCGAAACGTTCCGGTCGAACATCTGGCCGATGGCGATGCCGGCGCTGCCGCCGTGCGGCACGCCCACGTAGCCGACCGCGCCGCCGTCGCGGGCGATCGAGATCGCCGTCCGCATCGACTCCTCGGTGCCGACGGCCTCCAGCACCGCGTGGGCGCCCTGGCCGCCGGTCAGCTCCTTGACCGCCTCGACGGCGTCGTCGCCGCGCTCGGCGACCACGTCGGTGGCGCCGAAGGCGCGGGCGATGGCGGTGCGCGCCTCGTGCCGGCCCAGCGCGATGATCCGGCCCGCGCCGAGCCGCCGGGCGGCGAGCACGCCGCACAGGCCGACCGCGCCGTCGCCCACCACCGCGACGGTGGCGCCCGGACGCACGCCGGCCGTCACGGCCGCGTGGTGGCCGGTGCTCATCACGTCGGAGAGCGCGAGCAGCCCGGGCAGCAGCTTCTCCTCGCCGGCGGTCTCCTCGGGCAGCCGCACCAGGGTGCCGTCGGCGAACGGCACCCGCACCGCCTCGCCCTGGCCGCCGTCGGAGCCGACCTCGCCCCAGAAGCCGCCCTGCGGGCAGGAGGTGTGCAGGCCCTCGCGGCAGAAGTCGCAGCTGCCGTCGGACCAGACGAACGGGGCGACCACGAAGTCGCCGGGGCGGAAGTCCCGCACCTCGGGGCCGACCGCCTCCACGATGCCGAGGAACTCGTGCCCGATCCGCTGGCCCGCCGTCCGGGGGGCCACGCCGCGGTACGCCCACAGGTCGCTGCCGCAGATGCAGGCGTTCACCACCCGCACGACCGCGTCGGTGGGGTGCCGGACGACCGGATCCGGCACCTCCTCGATCCGGATGTCGTTGGGGCCGTGGATCACGGTGGCACGCACGGAACTCTCCTGGCACTGCTCGGGGTCTGGGGTGGAGCAGTCAGGGTCTCCGGGTACGTGCCCCCGTGTCCAGCTACATCTCCTACAACTCGTCTTTAAGATGGACTGATGCTCGATGTGCGACGACTCGTTCTGCTCCGTGACCTGGAGGTGCACGGCACGGTGACCGCCGTGGCCGATCTCCACGGCGTCACGCCCTCCGCTGTCTCGCAGCAGCTGCGGCTGCTGGAGGAGGAGACCGGAACCCGCTTGCTGGAGCGCACCGGCCGTTCCATCCACCTCACGGCCGCGGGCCGTCGGTTGAACAGGGACACCGAGCACGTGCTCGCGGCTCTGGAGCGCGCCCGCATCCGGCTGCACACCGAGGCCGAAAAGCCCGCAGGCCCCCTCGGTTTCGCCTGCTTCCCCAGTGCCCTGGCATCGGTGGCCGCACCTCTGGGCAGGGCCCTGGAGGACACCTGTCCGGATGTACAGCTCCACATCACCGAGGCCGAGCCCGAGGCTGCCGTACGGCTGCTGCTCCAGCGCCGTGCCGACCTCGCCCTCGTCTACCGGTACGACAACCTGGCCACGTCCCCACCCGTCGGCGTGGAGACCTGGACGCTGCGAACCGACCCCCTGGTCGCCGTCCTGCCCCGCGACCACCCCGCAGCCCTGTCGGCCGGCTCTCCCATCGCCCTGCGGGAACTCGCGGACACGCCGTGGACCACGGCCCCGGCGCAGACCGCGTGCGGAGACGCCGTCCTCCAGGCCTGCCGGTCGGCCGGGTTCACTCCCCAGGTGAGGAACATCTGCACCGACTTCTCCACCATGATCGCTCTCGCCGGGAGCGCGGGCCACACCGCCCTGATCCCCCGCATGGCGGCCACACGGCTACCGCCCGCGCTGATCGCGCGACCGGTGACCGACGGCACCCTCGCCCGCACGATCGAGATCGCCGTTCGCCACGACACGGCACACGACCCCGCGATCGCCGCTTGCCTCACCGCGCTGCGCACGCTCCTGCGAGGATCAGCGTGAGTGGAGCCAGGGGTCGCGCCAACGCGGGTGGCCGACGAGCAGCTCGTCCGCGCCGGCCGGCCCCCAGGATCCCGGCTCGTACGGCTCCACCGGGGGCGGGGCGTCCAGCAGCGGCTGGACGATGCGCCATGTCTCCTCGACGCTGTCCTCCCGGGTGAAGAGGCTGGAATCCCCTTCCATGGCGTCGCCGAGCAGCCGCTCGTACGGCTCCGGTGCCTCTCCGAGCTCCTCGGAGAAGATCAGCGACAGGTCCACCGTCCGGGTCGCCTGGGCGCCGGGCTGCTTGGCCTGCACGATCAGGTCGATACCCGGGTCGGGATCGATCCGCAGGACGAGCTCGTTCGGGTCGGGCGCGAACGTCGGCGCGAACCCGAGCCCGGGGGGCCGCTTGAAGACGGCCCGTATCTCGGTGACCCGCTCCGGGAGGGCCTTGCCGGCCCGGATGAAGATCGGGACGCCCGACCAGCGCCAGTTGTCGATCTCCAACCGCAGCGCGGCGTAGGTTTCGGTCCGCGAGTCCGGGCTCACCCCCGGCACGTCCAGGTACCCGTCGTACTGGCCGCGGACGTAGTGCCCCGGGTCCGCCGACGGGATGGCCCGGAACACCTCCACGCGCTTGTCGCGCAGTCCGTCGGCGGAGGCGCTCGGCGGCTCGGCGGCGAACAGCCCGATGAGCTGGAGCAGGTGGTTCTGCACGACGTCGCGGAGCGCCCCGACCGGGTCGTAGAAGCTGCCCCGGTCCGCCACGCCGAACTCCTCGGCCATGGTGATCTGCACGCACTGGATCCGGTCGCGGTTCCACAGCGGCTCCCAGATGGAGTTGGCGAACCGGAGGAACAGGATGTCCAGCGACGGCTCCTTGCCGAGGAAGTGGTCGATGCGGAGGATCTGCCGCTCCTCCAGGAGCCTGCGCAGCTGGGCGTTCAGCGCCCGGGCCGACGCCAGGTCGTGGCCGAACGGCTTCTCCACGACGACCCGGGCCCGACCGGTGAGGTGGGCACCGGCCAGGCCCTCGACGACGCGGCCGAACAGCGACGGCGGGATCTCCAGGTAGAAGACCGGAGTCTGCCGGCCCTCGGTCGCCCGGGCGACGCGGTCATAGGTCCCCGGGTCCCCGAAATCGCCGGAGACCATCGACAGGCGCTCCGCGAACCGCTGGAACACGTCCTCGGTGATCGTCTCGCCGGCGTCCTCGATGGCGCGGCGCGCGTGCTCCCGCAGGGTCGCGGCGGACCACTCCTGGCGGGCCACGCCGACGATCGGGCACCGGAGCAGCCGGCGGCGCTCCAGGCGGTACAGGGACCGGAAGGTCATCTTCCTGGCCAGATCTCCGGTGATGCCGAAGATCACCAGGACATCAGCGGCGGTGCTCGCCGGTGCAGTCATGGCACTCCTCGTCGTCGGCCTCGGCAGCGTCGGGGTCACGGCAGGACGAACCGCTCCACCGCGTCAAGCCGTCAGGCCCTCGATCGCCACCGGAAGGTGGCGCGGGCCGCGCAGGACGGCGTTGGTGCGGTAGGGCGGCGGGTCCTCGAGCAGCCGGGAGAACCTGACCCGGCGGAACAGTTCGGGCAGAGCGAGCTGTGCTTCGATGCGGGCGAGCGGCGCACCGAAGCAGTAGTGGATGCCGGTGTAGAAGCCCAGGTGCTCGTTGTCCTTGCGGTCGGGATCGAACCGGTCGGGGTCCTTGAAGCGTCTGGGGTCGCGGTTGGCGGCGGCCAGCATGAGCCAGACCGGCGAGCCCTGGGGGATCGTGGTGCCGGCGATGTCGATGTCGGCCAGGGCGGTGGTCCAGGTGACGAACTGGACCGGGGGCTCGTACCGCAGCACTTCCTCGATGAGCGGGACGACCAGGCCCGGCTCCTTCCGGAACCGCTTGAGGACGTCCGGGTGGCGCAGCAGCGTGAGGGTGGTGTTGGTGATCAGGTTGACGGTGGTCTCGTGGCCGGCGACCAGGAGCAGCACCGCGGTGGCCTCCAGGTCCGCCGGCGTCATGCTGCCTCCGGGACCGGTTTCGGGGGCGAGCGCGCTGAGCATCCCGGGGCCGGGGTGGCGGCGTTTGGTCTCGATCAGGTCGGACAGGTAGGCGCCCAGGTCCACGCGCGCCTGCTCCGCCTTTCCCCGGCCGGCGTCGCCGCCGGGGTGGGGATCGAGTTCGGACGTCAGGGCGTCGGCCCAGCCGTGGAAGCGCCGTTCGTCCTCGCGCGGTACGCCCAGGACCTTGCAGATGGCCGTGACGGGGAGGGGGTAGGAGAAGTCCTCGACGATGTCGGCCTGGTCCTTGCCGTCGAAGGCGTCGAGCAACTCGGTGACGACATTGGCCAGTTCTCCGCGCAGGCCGTCGAGGAACCTGGGGCTGTGCGGGGGGCCGAACGGCCGGTTGATGGTGTCGCGCAGCCGGTCGTGCACGGGCGGGTCCGTGAAGATGAAGCCGGGCGGCAGGCCGGTCTCCTGCGCCGGTTGCCCGATCCGGGCGTAGCCGGCCGGACGGTTGCTCGTGTCGTTGCTCAGCCGCGGGTCGTTGGCCAGGCTCCGCACCTCGTAGTAGGTGCTGACCAGGTAGGTGCCGTCGTCCTCCCGCCTGACCGGTGTCCTGCGCAGTTCCGCGTAGAGCGGGTACGGATCGGCTCGATTGGCGTAGTCGGCGATCTGCGCGGAGATGCTACCGGGCGTCATGGTGTCTCCTGAGGGCTCCGGGCGGCACAGGGCCGTTGATCAGGCATGCGGCGGAACGAACTCGACACGCCGCTCGCTCGGGGAATGGCCCGTCAGCGTGACGGTGGGCCCGTGGGTGGGCAGGTGGGGGTCGGGGAACGCGGGGTCGACCGGCCGGGGTGCAACGGTGCGGCGGTCGACCACGCGGTACTCCGGCGGGAACGGCGCGGCGGCCTCGATCTGCTGCTGGTAGAACCCCAGCCACTTGGCTCCGTCGAAGGACGCCGCGGCGATGACCCGGCCGCGATAGCCGTACACCGCGACGAACCGCTCCTCGGCGAGCGCCCCCTGGGCGACGAGCAGTTGGTCGCCCAGCGAGGGCACACCCACGGACTTGATGTTCACGCCGAACTGGGAGGACCAGAACATCGGCAGCCACAGGTGGGGACGGCGCTCGGGGCCCGCACAGATCATGTTGTGGGCGGCGGTCCCGGCCTGCTCGACCGCGTTGCCCCAGTGCTCCAGCGACAGGAACTGGTAGTCGAACAGCGGGTGCGGGCTGCGCGCGACGTCACCGGCGGCGTAGATGTCGTCGGTGACGATGCCGTTGACGTCGAAGACCCGGCACCCGGCGTCGCACGCGATCCCCCGGGGGCCCGCGGCCACCCCGGAACCGGCGAGCCAATCGGTGTTCCGGATGGCTCCGAGCGAGACGACCGCCACCTCCACCTCGATCGCCGAGCCGTCGGACAGATGGGCGCGCCTGAGCCGTCCGACGTAGTCGCCCTCCAGGGCGGTGACGCTGATGCCACAGCGCAGATCGACTCCCTTCCCGCGCTGCAGCCGGCTCGCGGCCTCGCCGACCACCCCGCCCAGTGCGCCCACCAGCGGTGCGGGGCCGCGTTCGGCGACCGTGACTTCGAGGCCCAACTCCCGGCAGGCGGAGGCGACTTCGGAGCCCGTGAAACCGGCGCCGATCACCAGCACCCGGGACACGCCCCCGGTCAGCCTCCGGTACAGGCGCGCGGAGTCGTCGCGCGTACGCAGCGCGAAGACCCCGTCGAGAGCCGCCTGTTCCGGGTGGAACCAGGGCCGCGCCCTGGTCCCGGTGGTGATCAGCAGACGGTCGTAGGCCACGGTGTCCCCGTTCGCCAGGCGTACCTGCTTGGCGTTCCGGTCCAAGCCCTCGGCGGCGACGCCCAGACGCCATTCGGCATCGATCCGGCGCCGCCGCGGCAGTGCGGTGTCCTCGGCCCGCGCCCGCCCGAGCAGCGCCTGCTTGGACAGCGGCGGCCGGTCGTAGGGCTCGTACGGCTCGTCACCGATCATCGTCAACGATCCGGTGAAACCCTCCTCCCGCAAGGTCTCCGCCGCACGCAGACCGGCCAGCGAGGCACCGACGACGACAATGCGGCCCTCCCGCCGCAGAACCTCGACGTCCGTGTCAGCCGACATGGGGCTCCACACCCTTCGTCGGCTCGTCCGAGTAGTCGGCGAGGATGGCCTGGACCGGGCAGGCGGCAGCGGCCTGCTCCACCCGGTCGCGCCGCGCCTCGTCGAAGCGGGGGGAGAACAGCAGCGCCTCGTCGCCGTGCAGGGCGAAGACGTCCGGGGCGAGGAAGACGCACTGCGCGAATCCCTGGCACCGGTTGAGATCGACGACAAGCCTCATCTGGAACCCGCTCCCTGCACGGGCCGCGGTGGCCGAGCCCCGCAGCCGTCTGCGGTCGGTCCGTGTGGTCGGTGGGCATGCCTCACTTTCAGGATCGAGCCTGCGCGGAGGTCGCGCAAGGTGAGGGCGGTCGGGGGTGGTCCGTCAGCCCACCGCGGCCGGTGCGAGGGAGCGGATGTGCCGGGTGAAGCGGGCTTGGTGGTCGGCGAGATCGAGATCGATCCGGGGCGGCTGCGCCGCCCGGCTCTCCCCGAACAGTGGAGGTGACGGTGGGTCAGTGGACGTCGTGCAGTCGGACGCGATGCTCGGGATCACCGACGTGAAGCCGACCGGGCAGCCGTTCGACCCTCCGGCGTACGGCGTCCTGCCCACCCTCTGGAAGCCCGCCGTCCAGAGAACCGTCTCCCGCCCGTGCGCCGGTGGTCGTACGCGCCGTGCGCATCGGGTTCACGGACGGTGCGGCTCGTGGCCGCTCAGGAGCACTCGGTGCGGGACGTCCCCTCAGCGGTCGGCTCAGCTCTTCTTGACGGTGATCGCGTGAGTGACGGCCGTTCCCACCGCGAGCAGCAGTGCGGCGGCGGCGACCAGGACGCTCGTGGAGCCCAGGACGTCCGCCGAGTTCGACGCGTGCTGGAGGTCGGTCAGCATGACGTTGACCGGGGACACGTCCTTGCCGAGCATGACGGCCAGCAGGAGTACCAGGGCGACGACGAGCGCGTAGCCCTGCCGCCGGAACACCAGCCGGGAGCAGACCAGCCCGACGGCCATGCCGGCGAAGGCGCCGATGAGCTGGGCCTCCGTACCGAGGGCCAGGTCGGCGGGGCCGACGGTGTGCGTCCCGAACAGCAGCGGCAGCCCCAGGCCGGCCACCGTCAGCAGCAGGCACCAGGTGGCGGCGGTCGCGACCGATCCGAGCAGGACCCTCAGGTGGCTGCCCGCGCTGACGACCACGATCGAGCGGTGCGGCGGGTCCTCCAGGCCGATCAGCGCCATGGTGAGCCAGGCGGAGCACAGCAGCATGGAGGCGGCCACCGCGGAGTAGGTGGCGGCGAGCGGACCGGTGTCGCTGCTGGTCAGCACGGCGGCCAAGCCGACGAACAGGAGCAGCGGCGCGAGGTAGCGCTGGGAGAGCAGCAGAACCGTGAACATGTAGCGGACCAGGGAGATCACAGGGCGACACTCCTGGCGTCGGTCCGGGAGCCGTGGTCGTGCGCGGCCCTGGCCACTGCGTGCACCGACCAGAGGTGCTGCAGCGCCGTCATCAGTACGGTGTCCGAGTGCTCCCGGGCCACCCGCAGGACGATGCCCCGGCCCCGGCGGGCGGCGTCCACCACGCCCGGGAGCGAGTACCAGTCCAGCTCGGCCGGAACGGCGCCGGTGGCCGGCGGGGTCAGGACCAGCTCCACCATCGGGGCGGGGTCCCCGGACTGCGTGGCGCCCCGCCAGGTGACCCTGCCGTCGGTGATGGCGTAGGCGCCGTTGGCGTGCGTCCCGGTGATCGCTTCGCGGTGGTCGGTGAAGACCACCGCGCCGCCGTGGTCGGCCACCTCGTCGATGAACTCGCCCAGGACGCCGTGGGCCGAGGCGTCCAGGCCCGACCAGGGCTCGTCGAGGACGAGCAGGTCGGGCGGGACGAGCAGGGCCTGGACCAGTGCGACCTTCTGCGCGTTGCCCTTGGAGAGCGTGCGCAGGGACGCGGTCGGGCCGCCGACGAGGGCCAGCCGCTCCAGCAGGTCGCCTCCCCGGGCGCGGGCGGCGGAGGTCGACATGCCTCGGATGCGCCCCATGTGGGTGAGGTAGGAGATCGCCGAGATGCGTTCGTGCGCCGTGAATCGGTCCGGTACGTACCCGATGGCCGGTGGTCGGGTCGAGACCGTGCCGGACGTGGGTTGCGACAGCCCGGCCAGGATCTTCAACAGGGTCGACTTCCCGGAACCGTTGGCGCCCACCACCGCGACCACGTCGCCGGCGGAGACCTTCATGTCCACATCGCTGAGGATCCACCGGCCTGCGCCGTAACGCTTGCAGAGGGCTTCGCAGCGTAACAATTCAACTCCCGAATGTCATCGTCGCGCGCACGCTACTACAGTCAGGCATCGAGCCGGCGTCCCTGTCAACGGACTCCAGCGGGCGCCGAACTCCCGACCGGAGCGTTCGGGCACTTCGTCGGCGACGGTGAACGGCGCATCGGCGACGGCGGAGGACCCGCCGTGCGGCGCCGGGTCGCGGTTACGCCGCGCGGGCGTGACGGCCGCTGGCAGGATGGTGGCGTGCCGGAGGTGCGGGGTTGCATGAAGCTGCCAGGGATCTGAGGCGGGCCGGGGGCCGCCGCCTAGGGTGGCGAGCGACCTAGCGTGGGGGTGGCTCCGTGACCGATCTGATGGCTGGTGTCTCGGCGGGGGACGCGTCGGTGGCCTTGTACATGGTCCCGGTGGCCGCGGCGATTCTGGGGGTCGTGGTCTTCGGGATCGCGGCGGCCTCGCGGCGGTTGCTGGGGATACGGGTCGGGCCGTCGCGGGCGATGGCGGCCGGGTTGGTGGGGCTCGCGGCGCAGTTCGTGTTCGGGCAGATGGTCCACGGGGCCGAGAACCGTGGGGTGCTGTCCTCGATCCAGTTGCTGCTGTCCCTGCTGGCAGCGATGGCGACCCTGGTGCTGGCAGAGGTCTTCCTGCCGTACGGCAGTTGGGCG
Source organism: Kitasatospora sp. NPDC058190 (assembly GCF_042883685.1). Lineage (NCBI taxonomy): Bacteria > Bacillati > Actinomycetota > Actinomycetes > Kitasatosporales > Streptomycetaceae > Kitasatospora > Kitasatospora sp. NPDC058190. Next base: position 50,558 of record NZ_JBHVVI010000041.1, on the reverse strand, counting down.
CTGCCGCTGCAGATGCTGCGCGGGCTGAGCGGGCGGCTGAACCGGGCCCGCCGGTACTCGCAGATCAGCCGGATCTTCGTCCGGCACGGGCTGGGCCGGCTGGTGAGCGGCCGGATGGCCTGGGAACGGCTGGTGACGCCGGGGGAGGAGGGGGAGCGGGTCGCGCGCTCGCTGCGACTGGTGCTGGAGGAGTGCGGGGGTGCGTGGATCAAGCTCGGCCAGGTGCTGTCCACCCGACGGGACCTGCTGCCGCCGCACTTCATCGAGGAGCTGAGCCGCCTGCAGAGCGAGGTGCCGCCGGCGCCGTGGGACGAGGTGGCGGCGGTGCTGCGGCAGGAGCTGGAGGTGCCGATCGAGGAGGCCTTCGAGTGGTTCGAGCGGGAGCCGCTCGCCGCCGCCTCGATCGCCCAGGTGCACCGGGCCCGGTTGCACGGCGGGCCGACCGTCGCGGTCAAGGTGCAGCGCCCCGGGATCCGCGAGTCGGTCGAGCGCGACCTGGAGATCGTGCTGACGCTCTGCCGCAGTGTGCAGGCCCGGGCGCGGTCCGCGCAGGTGCTCGGGCTGGTGGACCTGGGCGAGGGCTTCGCCGAATCGGTGCGCGAGGAACTGGACTTCAGGATCGAGGCGCGCAACTCGGACGCGGTCGCGCAGGCCGGCGGCCGGGAGCCGGACGCCCGGGTGCGGATCCCGGAGGTCTACTACGAGTACTCCTCGGCGCGGGTGCTGGTGCAGGAGTGGCTGGAGGGGGTCACCTTCGACCGGGCCGGGCCGGTCGCCGACGAGGCCGGCCACGACCGGCAGGAGGTGGCCCGCGAGGTGCTGCGGGCGATGCTCCGCAAGATCCTGCGGGTCGGCGTCTTCCACGCCGACCCGCACCCCGGGAACCTGCTGCTGCTCGCGGACGGGCGGATCGGGCTGCTCGACTTCGGCTCGGTGGGTCGGATCGACCCCTCGGTGCGGCTCGCCGTCCAGGAGCTGCTGGTCGCGGTGGACCGCCACGACCCGGCCGCGATGCACGACGCCCTGATCAGCCTGCTCGGCACCAGGGCGCTGACCGACGACGAGCTGATGCCCGACTCGCTGCTGCTGGAGCGGGAGTTGGGCCGGTTCATGGCCCGGCACCTGGGCGCGGGCGCGCACGCGGACCTGGAGCTGTTCAGCGCGCTGTTCCGGATGATCACCCGGTTCGGGCTGGCCGTCCCGCCCGAGGTCGCGGCGCTCTTCCGCGCGCTCGCGACGGTCGAGGGCACCCTCACCCAGTTCGCGCCCGGCTTCAACCTGCTGGAGGAGGCCCGCACCTTCGCCGTGGAGACGCTCACCGAACGGCTCGGGTTCAAGCACACCAAGGCCGGCGGCGGGATCGGCTCCGCCGCCACCTCGCTGGCGTACGGGGCGGCGCAGGAGTTCCTCTCGGTGCTGCCCATGCTGCGCCGACTGCCCCGGCGGGCCGAGCGGATCAGCACCGCCCTGGAGGAGGGCCGGCTCAGCGTCCGGGTCCGGGTGCTCGCGGACGAGCGGGAGCGGCGCTTCATCTCGGGGCTGATCCACCAGGTGACCATCACCCTGCTCGCCGCCTGCACCGGCCTGATGGGCGTGCTGCTGGTGGTGTTCGGCACCGGGAAGGGGCCCAGGGTCACCGCGGAGCTGGGGCTGTTCCCGCTGCTCGGCTACCACGCGCTGGTGGCCAGCGCGATCCTGATGCTCCGGGCCCTGTTCGCCGCCATGCGGAGGACCTGACGCGGACGGTGACGGTGCGTCAGCCATGCAGTTGGACCGGCAGCTCCTCCAGCGGGCGGACCACCGGGCTGCGCTGGTAGCGGAGTCGGTCCGGGGTCACGGCGAGCGTGAGGTCCGGGAAGCGCTCGAAGAGGCGGCGGGCGCCGATCTCGGTGATCAGCTTGGCCAGGTGCGCGCCCGAGCAGTAGTGGATGCCGAAGCCGAAGCTCAGGTGCGCCGGCTTGTCCCGGTCGAGGTCCAACTCCTCCGGGGCGTCCGGGAACTGGGAGGTGTCCCGGTTGGTGGACATCACGCAGATGATCACCACCTCGCCCGCCGGGATGGTAACGCCGCCGAGCTCCACCGGCTCGGTGGAGACCCGCTGCAGGGCGTTGCTGATCGGGCTGACGTAACGGATCAGCTCGTCCATCGACTTGCCCCAGCGGCCCGGCTCCTCCAACAGCCGGGCGCGCTCCACCGGGTGGGTGAGCAGGGCGGCGATGACCCCGCCGACCAGGCTCGCGGTGGTGTCGTTGCCACCGGTCATCAGGGCGAAGCCGGTGGAGAGGATCTCGGTGGGGGTGAGCCGGCGCTCCGGATCGGCGTGGATCAGGGCGGACAGCAGGTCCTCGCCCGGCTCCCGCTCCTTGCTGGCGATCAACTCGCGCATGAACCCCGAGAGTTCCTGGATGTTGCGGTCCAGCTCGCCGGAACCCTCGGTGGGGGAGTGGGTGCGCAGCGCGGTCGACCAGCGCAGGAAGTCCGGCCAGGCGTCGGAGGGGACGCCCATCAGCTCGGCGATGACGATCACCGGCAGTGGGTCGGCGTACCCGGCGATCAGGTCCGGGACGGGCCGGTCGGCCAGCCGGTCGAGCAGCCCGTCGGCGATCCGCTCGATCCGCGGCCGCAGCGCCTCGGCCCGGCGGGGGGTGAAGGCGAAGCTGATGGCCTTGCGCAGCGGGGTGTGCCGCGGGGGTTCCAGGTTGGCCAGGTGGTTGGCCTCCTCCGGCGGCGGGGTCAGCGCGCGGCCGATCCGCTCGGACATCAGCCGGTACTGCACGTGGATGTCACGGCTGAGCCGGGGGTCGGCGAGCGCGGCCTTGGCGTCGTCGTACCGGGTCACCACCCAGGCACGGCCGCCGTCCGGGAAGGCCAGTTCCCGCACCGGGCTCTCCCGCCGCAGGTGTTCCAGGACCGGGAAGGGGTTCTGGGTGAAGTCGTTGGTCAGCATCCAGAACTTGGAGAGGTTCCGTGTCCCCGCCACCATCTCTGTCCTCCGTACGTCACCCAAGGGGCTTTCCATGTGCCGGGAACGCTAGGCGCTCTCCTCCTTTCGGCATAGGGCGGATTCAAAAGGTCTATCTGTCCTGGGCGCCGGCGGCCGGAAGTGGGGAGGATCTCTCCCGTTCGGCGGATTCGGTTTCCCTCGGTTCGTTTCTAGGCTCTTTCCCGAATCCCGGGTGTGCGGCGTGGACGAAGCGCGCCGCGGTCGGAGCCCGGGCCACGACCGACCGTGGTTCGACCAGGTGGGAAAGGGTGAGTCGGATGGGGACGGCCGTTTCCACGGGACGACAGATCGCGGCCCGTGCCGTCGGCGTGACGAAACTGCACGGCCACGGCGAGACCCGGGTCGCCGCCCTGCGCGGCATCGACCTGGAGATCCCCGCCGGGGAGTTCGTCGCGGTGATGGGCCCCTCCGGCTCCGGGAAGTCGACTCTGCTGCACACCCTGGCCGGGCTGGACACCGTCACCGACGGCGAGGTCTTCCTCGGCGAGGCCCGGCTGCGCGGGATGTCCGACCGGGAGCTGACCCGGCTGCGCCGCCATCGGGTCGGCTTCGTCTTCCAGCAGTTCAGCCTGCTGCCGGCGCTGACGGCGGAGGAGAACATCCTGCTGCCGTTGCGGATCGCCGGCCGCCGGGCCTCCGCGGAGTGGTTCGACCGGGTGGTCGGCATCGCGGGGCTCGCCGGGCGACTGCACCACCGGCCGGCCCAGCTGTCCGGCGGGCAGCAGCAGCGGGTGGCCTGCGCCCGCGCGCTGGTGTCCCGGCCGGAGGTGATCTTCGCGGACGAGCCGACCGGCAACCTGGACTCCGTGGCGGGCGCCGAGGTGCTCGGATTCCTCCGGTACTCGGTTCGCACCCTGGGCCAGACCGTCGTGATGGTCACCCACGACCCTGCCGCCGCCTGCTACGCGGGCCGGGTGGTCTTCCTGGCCGACGGCCGGATCGTCGACGAGCTGCGCAACCCGACCCTGGAGGCCGTCCTGGAGACGATGCACACCCTCGACGCCGAACGGACGGCGGGCCTCGGCCCGCTGGTGCCCGAGCGGACGGCGCCGTGCTGACCGCGGCCCTGCGGAGTCTGCCCGCCACGCTGACGGCAGCCCTCAGGAGCCTGCCCGCCGGGCGGCCGCGGCTGCTGTCGGCCGGTCTGGCCGTGGCGCCGGCGGTGATGTCGGCCTCCGGCGCGCTGATACTGCGGGACATCCTCGACCGTTCGGCCAGGGCCCGCTTCGGCGGCGGGTACGACGACCTGACCCCGGTACGCGGGGTGCTGGAGCTGAGCGACCACGTCCTGCTGGGCTTCACGGCGGTGGCGATGCTGGCCGGAGTCCTGCTGACGGTGCACACCTGCTCCGTCGCGGTCACCCGCCGGATGCGCGACCTGGCCCTGTTGCGGGCGATCGGCGCCGGACGGGCGCAGCTGCTCGGCTCGGTGCTCGCGGAGTCCCTGCTGGCCGGACTGGCCGCCTCCGGCGTCGGGCTGGCGGCCGGCACCGGGGTCGGCGCGCTGGGCGCCCGGCTGCTGACCGGGGCCGGCAGCGGGATGCCGGGGGTGCCGTTCGCGGTGCCCGCGAGCGCGGTGGCCGGCGCCCTCGCGCTCGGGGCGCCGGTGACCGCGGTGGCCGCGCTGGTCCCGGCGCTGCGGGCCGCCGCGGTCCCGGCGCTCGCGGTGGTTCGCCCGGCGGTCGTCCCGTCGGGTACCGGCCGACGGCAGACCTGGACCGGTGTCGCGCTGCTCGGGGTCGGGGCCGACCTGCTGGCACTCGGGCTGCTCGGCTCCGGAGGCCTCGGCGTCGTCCTGGCCGGGGCCCTGCCGGCCCTGCTGGGCCTCGCGCTGCTCACCCCGCTGATCAGCCGGTCCGCCGGGTGGGCGCTGTCCGCGCTGTTCGCCCGGTCGCTGCCCGGGTTGCTGGGCCGGGGCAACCCCGCCCGGGACACCCGCCGGACGGCCGTCACGGTCGCGGCGCTGATGATCGGGGTGGCCCTGGTCACCGCGCTCGGCGCGGTGGCCGCCTCGGTCCGCGACGGTGCCGCCGCGGACCTCGACCGCGACCTCCGGGCGGAGCTGGTGGCCACCGGCGGCGGTTCGGCGGCCCCGGCCGCGATCGACCCGGCGGCGCTCGCCGTGGCCGCGCGGGTGCCGGGGGTGCGCGGCGTCGCCGCCGCGGCCGTCGACACCGCCACCGTCGGCGGGAGCCGGGTGAAGGCGGTCGGCTGGCAGGATTGGGCCACCGCGCGGGCGCTGCTCGGGGTGCGCGGGAGCGCCGGGGCCGTCGACCGGCTGCCCGCCGGGGAGGTGCTGATGGGCGCTGCCACCGCCGAGGAGCAGGGGGTGCGGGTCGGGGACCGGATCGCCGTCCAGTACCGGCGCGGGGCCGCGCACAGCTACCGGGTCGCCGGGATCTTCCGGGACTCCTCCCTGGTCGAGGGCGTGGTCGTGCCCTGGGCCGACGCCCGGGCCGGGTTCCACACCACCCTTGCCTCCCAGGCCTTCTTCGGGCTGGACGCCGGGGCCCGGGCCGAGGAGGTCCGGGCGCGGATCGCGCCGCTGCTCGGGGACGGCCCGCGGGTCTCGCTGCTGACCAGGGAACAGGTGGTCGACGGCGTCCACGACGGGTTCGCGCTGCTGTTCGCGCTCGTCCGGCTGCTGCTCGCGCTGGCGCTGCTGGTCGCGCTGCTCGGCGTGGTCAACACCCTGGCGCTGTCCACCCCGGTACGGCCCCGCGAGCTGGACATGCTGCGCGCGCTCGGGCTCAGCCGGGGGCAGACGATCCGCATGATCACCGTGGAGTCGGTGCTGAACTCCCTGCTCGGGGCGGTGCTGGGGATCGCCGTCGGCGCCGTGCTGGGGCTGGCCGCGGCCCGGGCGCTGCGCGGCGACGCGGGCGGCGGGCTGTCGCTGCCCTGGTCGCAGCCGGCCGGCTGCCTGCTCGCCGCGGTGGTGGTCGGTGTGGCCGCCTCGATCGTCCCCGCCCGGTACGCGGCCCGGCGCACCGGCCGGGCCGCCCTCGGGTAGGGCGCCGGCGGCTCACCGGCCGTGTGCCACCGCCGGACGAACCGGACTCCACGACCGGACGGGGCGGATCCGGTCGGGCAAGGTCCGCCCGGCCGCGCGGCAGCTTCCTGCACGAGCCATTGCTCCCGCCTTCCGACTCGGCTGGTATGGAGGGGCATTCAGTCGAGAACAGGGGGCGACATGCACGAGCGTGAGTTCCGCGCTTTCGTGTCCGTGGCGGAGATCGGGCGCATGGATCAGGCCGCGAAGGCACTCGGATATTCGCAGCCCGCCATCAGTTACCAGATCAAATGTCTTGAACAGATGCTGGGCGCCAAACTCTTCGACCGGGACTCCACCGGGGCGCGACTCACCCGGGAAGGCCGGATGATACTTCCGTCGGCCAAGGCCGTACTGACACTGATCGACAATATGAAGGGCGTCTGTACGGTGTGAGGTCCCGCGCGGCCTGGCGCGGGGCGTGTCTTGCGGGTTTTGTCGCGACCCCGGCAAGGACCTGCAAGACACGCCCCTAGTCCGTCAGGCCGCTGTCCCACACCCAGGCCGCGATGCCGACCCGGTTGCGGACGTCGAGCTTGCGCTGGATCTTGGCGACGTGGGTCTTCACCGTGCCCGCCGAGATGAACAGCTTGGTACCGATCTCCGCGTTGGTCAGCCCCTCCGCGACGAGTCGGGCGATCTCCACCTCGCGCTCCGTCAGATCCGTGGTCTGCTCGGCCGGTTGACGCGGCGGCCGGGCGGCCTGCAGGTGCTGCAGCAGGCGCACCGTGATGGACGGGCTGATCAGGGTGTCGCCCGCCATCGCCGCCCGCACCGCCTCGACCAGCAGGGCCGGGCCGGAGCGCTTGAGCAGGAAGCCGCAGGCGCCGTTGCGCAGCGCGGTGTGCACGTACTCGTCGAGGCCGAAGGTGGTCACCACGACCACGCGCAGCGGGTGTTGGACGTCCGGACCGGCCAGCCGGCGGGTGACCTCCAGGCCGTCCAGGCCGGGCATCCGGATGTCGGCGAGCACCACGTCGGGGTTCAACTCCCGGGCGAGCTCGACGGCTTGCACACCGTCCGAGGCCTCGCCGACCACTTCCATGTCGGGCTGGGAATCCAGAATCAGGCGGAATCCGATCCGGACGGATTCCTGGTCGTCGGCGAGAAGTATGCGGATGGTCACGCAGAGCAGCGTATCCCGGCGTCCGGGCGAACGGCCACCGAATGCGTATTCAAAGATTCTCTGTGGGCTTCGGCCATGATTGCGCCGCTGGCAGCATCTGGGCACACGGAACTCGACTGCCGTGTGCGGTGTCTCCCCCCAGGTTTTGGAGTGATGAGTGGTCATGGCTCACTCTGGCAGGCTCAGAACGACGACGGCGGCCGCGGTGGCGGCGGCGCTGTCCGGCACCTTGTTCGGTGCGATTTCCCCCCTACCGGCCGCCGCCGCCGGCGGCGACCCGTCGAAGGTCGCGCTGCTGCCGGCCGACGCGGGTTCCCCGACCCGGCCGGCCTGGCCGGAGGGGACCTTCGACCAGACCGGTGCCGCCCGGCCCGACGGCGCCCCCGTTCTCGCCGGGCCGGACGACGGCGCGACGCTGGCCGATGCCGCCCCCCAGCTCACGGCCGCCACCCAACCTGGCGCCCAGGCCTACGAGTTCGTGATCGGCACCGGCACCGCCCCGGGGGCCGGACAGGTCACCTCCTCCGGCTGGCTCGGCGCGCCGCGCTGGCAGCCGCCGACGGGCCTGCTGAAGGACGGCGGGCAGTACTGGTGGACCGTCCACACCAAGGACGCCTCCGGCCGACCGGGCGCGGACGCCCCGGCCCGGACCTTCACCGTGAACCAGCGGCTCGGCGCCCAGACCGCGGGCGGCCCGGTGGCCGCCGACACCCTGGGCCCGGTCGGCGTCAGCCTCGCCAACGGCAATGTCGCGCTGTCCGTCAACACCCCGCAGGTGTCCACCGGTTCGGGACCGCTGGGCGCCACCTTCAGCTACAACTCGCAGGCCGTGGCCGGCTCCGCCGGACTGTCCGGCTCCTACTACGCGGGTGACGCGGACACCGGGATCGACGCGGGCGAGAAGCCCGCCGCCGTCCGTACCGACGCCCGGGTCGACTTCCGCTGGTCCGCCCAGCAGGCCGCCTACCCCGGCGCCGCGCCCGACGCCGCGTTCCGGGCGCGCTGGTCCGGGACGCTGCGCGTCCCGTCGAACGGGACGTACAAGCTCGGCGGCGACTACGCGGGCGGGATGCGCATCCTGGTCGACGGCAAGGCCGTACTGGACGACTGGCAGGGCACCGCCGGCAAGGGCGGGACGGCCTACGGCACGGCGCTGCAGCTCGCGGCCGGCCGCGACTACACCATCGTCGTCGAGTACCGGCACCGGCCGGGCGACGCCAAGGCGGCGGTGTGGGTCAGCGGCGACGGGCACAGCGCGCCGCTGCCCGCGTCCTGGCTGCAGCCCTCGGGGGCCGTGCTGCCCGCGGGGTGGAGCGTGACGCCCGCCGCGACCGGCCCGGACACCACGGCCGCCGCCAACGCGCCCGCCGCGCCGTCCGCCCCGGCCGGCTCCGGCGCCTCGACGGCGCCCGCCGACCAGGGCACCGGCGGGGCCGCGCCGAACGCCGCGCCGAACGCCGCGCCCCGGGCCAACGGCCAGAACTCCCAGGGCGGGAACGCCAAGGACGCCAAGGACCCCAAGGCCAAGGCCGCCCACCCCAACGCCCAGGCCGCCGAGACCGTCACCACGCGGATCGCCGCCGCCGAGGACGCCGGGCTCCACTTCCTCTACTCCGGCGCCCCGGAGTGCAAGGACAGCGCCGCCCCGGCCGGCTACGTGTGCGCGGTCAGCGTGCCCGGCGCGGGCCTCACCCGCCTGCTCTACCGCAACGGCAAGCTGGTCCGGCTGGTCAACCCCGGCGGCGAGACCACCGACCTGGGCTTCGCGGCCGACCACCGGCTCACCGCCGTTCGGACCCCGCTCATCGTCGACTGGATCGCCGTCGACCCGGGTCGCCGGGACTCCGCCGAGGCCCGGTTCGCGATCGACTACCAGGGCGACTCCGCCGCCGCCTCCCGCGTCACCGCCCCGGACCCGCAGGGCCAGAGCGGCCGCCAGGACCGCCGGGCGCAGCACGGCTACCGCTTCGCCGCCGGTTCGGCCGAGGTCACCGTGGCGGGCCTGAACGGCTCGCAGGGCTGGAGCCGCAAGGTCGGCACCGACGCCGCCGGCCGGGTGCTCAGCGACACCGACGGCACCGGCCGCACCGTCAGGACCACCTGGACGCCGGCCGACCAGCCGGCCTCCCGGACCGACGCGGCCGGGCGGGTGACCACCACGGTCTACAACGAGATGGGCCTGCCCGCCGGCAGCTACGGCCCGGGCCCGGCCGCCTGCTTCGGCCCGGACCTGCGTCCGGTCAGCCCGGCGTCCGCGGACTGCGCCAAGGTTCCGGCCAGCACCACGAGTTACGGCCCGACCGGTTCGAGCACCGAGCGCGCGGACAGCGACGGCGTGCCCGCGCAGGTCGTGGAGAGCCGGCTCAACGAACTGGGCATCCCGGCCACCACCGTGGTCGACCCCAAGGGCCTCGCCCTGGCCACCGGCTACGAGTTCGACGCCTCCTTCCGCCCGGCCGCCAAGGTGAACCCGGACGGCACCCGGCAGACCTTCGGCTACTACGGCCAGACCGAGACCGCGGCCAACCCGTGCGACCCCGGCAGCGCGCCGGCCCCGCAGCGCGGTCTGCCGAAGTCGATCAGCCTGCCCGCCTCCGCCAACGGCACCGCGCGGGTGGAGAAGTTCGTCTACAACGGCCGGGGCCTGCCGGCCGCGGTCAACTTCGGCGGGGCCGACTGGGCCTGCGTCCAGTACGACGCCCGCGGCCGGATCGCCAAGATGGCCATGCCGGGCAACGCCAACCTGCCCGCCTGGACGGTCGTCTACGACAGCGCCTACCACGGTGACCCGCTGACCGTCCGGGCCTCCCGGGGCGGCGCGTCCATCACCACCGTCACCGACCTGCTCGGCCGCACCGTGAGCTACACCGACGAGCTGGGCACCCGCACCGACACCACCTACGACCGCGCCGGGCGCGCGGTGTTCGAGTGGCTCACCCCGCCGTCCGACGACGACTGGCCGCAGTTCAAGCAGGTCGAGTACGACGCGGCCGGCCGGATCCTCACCGTCACCCTGAACGGCCGGCGACTCGCCGCCGCCCAGTACGACGCGGCCGGGGCCGTCCAGAAGGTCGACTACGGCAACTCCACCTCGCTGGCCGTCCGCCGGGACGGCTCCGGGCGGATCACCGCCAAGACCACGACGCTCGCCGACGGCAGCGCCCTGCCGGCCGAGGTGACCCGCTCGCAGTCCGGCACCATCGTCAACGAGACGGTCGCCGGGGACCCGACCGGGCGCACCGGACCGGACTTCCGCTACGACGCGGCCGGCCGGCTCACCTACGCCCGGATCGGCGGGCGCGAGTACCAGCGTGACTTCACCTCGCCGGCCGCCGCCCAGTGCCCGACCGGCACCCGGGCCAACGCCGGGGCCAACGGCAACGTGGTCCGCGACACCGAGACCACCGCCGCCGGGACGGCCGTCACCGGCTCCTGCTACGACGACGCCGACCGGCTGCTGGCGACCACCGGGGACCACCCCGTCACCGGCACCACCTACGGCCTCAACGGCCACCTCACCGGCTACTCCGTCGACGGCCGCCAGGTCACCCAGCAGCAGGACGCGGCGGAGCGCTACCGGGGCACCGCGATCACCGGCGACAACGCCGCCGCCGTCACGTACGACGAGGACATCGCCGACCACCTGACCACCCGCACCGTCACCACCGCCCAGGGCACCAGCACGCTGTACTACGGCCACACCAGCAACTCCACCGCGGCCGTCGACCTGGTGCTCGACGCGGACAAGCACCTGCTCACCCGGGTGGTCGGCCTGCCCGGCGGGGTGATCGCCTCGGTCTCCGGCCAGCCCTTCCGCGGCGACGGCACCACCTGGAGCTACCCGACCGTGCGCGGCGACATCTACCTGCTCGCCGACGACAACGGCAACCGGAAGGGCGACCTGTACCGCTACGGCCTGTACGGCGAGCCGCTCGCCCCGAACGGCGCCGTCGACCCCCAGCGGGTGCCCGACAACATGCCCGGCGACTTCGACTACGGCTGGCTCGGCCGCTACCGCGTGGGCACCGAGCACCAAGGCGCACTGTACAGCGTGGTGCTCCAGACCCGGGTCTACAACCCGGCCCTCGGACGGTTCTCGGCCCCGGTCTCCGGCGGCCCCTTCCTCAACCCCTACGAGTACGCGGCCGGCGACCCGGTCAACCACACGAGCATCAACGGCTACGACCTGGACGTGGAGCAGGACTGATGACGACTTCCCAACTCGACCTCACCGTGGCGTTCACCGACGCCGACACCGAGATCCTGGAGCGCGCCGGCACCCGGCTCGTCTCCGTCCGCCCCCACCACGGCGGCGACCACCGCGCCTGGTTCACCGCCAACACCGGGGCGCTGCGCTCGGCGATGTACCAGCACGCCGCGGTCATGGTGCGCGGCAGCGGACTGCGCGAGCAGGCCGAACTCGCCGAGCTGGCCGAGGAGATCGGCGGGAAGACGCTCGACTACAACGAGCGCTCCACCCCGCGCAGCAAGGTCGTCGGCAAGGTGTACACCTCCACGGAGTACCCGGCCGACCAGAGCATCCCGCAGCACAACGAGAGCGCCTACTCGGAGAACTGGCCGCACAACCTGTTCTTCTTCTGCGCCCAGGCCTCGCTGACCGGCGGCGAGACGCCGGTCGCCGACAGCGCCGCCGTGCTGGCCGGCCTGCCGGCCGACCTGGTGAGCCGCTTCGAGGACAAGGGCGTGCTCTACACCCGCACCTACCGCACCGGCATGGGCCTGTCCTGGCAGGAGGGCTTCCAGACCGAGGACAAGGCGTACGTGGACGGCTACTGCGCCGACCACGGCATCGAGACCGCCTGGGACGGCGACGTGCTGCGCACCCGGCAGAAGCGGCCCGCCACCATCGTCCACCCGGTCACCGGCCAGAAGACCTGGTACAACCAGGCGCACCTGTTCAACGTCCTCGCGCTGCCGGAGGCCGTCCGCGAGGGGCTGCTGGAGATCTGCGGCGAGGACGGCCTGCCGCGCAACGCCTACTACGGTGACGGCACGCCGATCACCGAGGACGAGATGAGCACCATCCAGGGCGTCTACGCCGAGCGGACGCTCGCCGAGCCCTGGGCCACCGGCGACCTGCTGATGATCGACAACCTGCTCACCTCGCACGGCCGCCGCCCGTTCACCGGGGACCGCAAGGTCCTGGTGTCGATGACCCAGCGCACGGACCGGCCGTGACCGCGACCACCCCGGAGCTGGTCGGCACGGACCTCACCGACCCGTGGACCTTCCTCGGGCCGCGGGAGGACCTGTGGGCGATGTGGCGGCGGCTGCGCACCGACAGCCCCGTGCACTGGCACCCGGTCGAGGGCCGGGCGGTGCCCGGCTTCTGGGTCGTCTCCCGCTACCACGACGTCATGTCCGTCTACCGGGACGCCCGCAACTTCACCTCCGAGCGCGGCAACGTGCTCGCCACCCTCCTGGAGGGCGGGGACTCGGCGGCCGGGAAGATGCTGGCCGTCACCGACGGCGCCCGCCACCGGGAGCTGCGCAACCTGATGCTCAAGGCCTTCGCGCCCAGGGTGCTGGAGCCGGTGGTGGACGGGGTTCGGGCGCGGGCCGACCGGCTGATCCGGGAGGGCGTGGCCCTGGGCGAGGACTGCGACTTCGCGCGGGACGTCGCCGAGCACATCCCGATGGCCACCATCGCCGACCTGCTCGGCGTGCCGGAGTCCGACCAGCCGTACCTGCTGTCGCTGACCAAGCAGGCACTCAGCGCCGAGGAGGCCGGCCAGACCGACGAGGACGCGGTGCTCGCCCGCAACGAGCTGCTGCTGTACTTCTCCGAGCTGGCCGAGGACCGCCGCGAGGACCCGCGCGACGACGTGGTCAGCGTGCTGGCCACCGCCCGGATCGACGGCGAGCCGCTCAGCGAGCAGGAGATCGTGCTCAACTGCTACAGCGTCATCATCGGCGGCGACGAGACCAGTCGGCTGTCGATGATCTGCGCGGTCAAGGAGCTGATCGAGCACCCGGAGCAGTGGCGTCGGCTCAAGGCGGGCGAGGTCGCGGTGGAGAGCGCCGTCGAGGAGGTGCTGCGCTGGGTCACCCCGGGCATGCACTTCGGGCGGCGGGCGCTGGCGGACGTGGAGCTGGCCGGGCGGACCGTCCGGGCCGGTGACGTGGTCACCCTGTGGAACAGCTCCGCCAACTTCGACGAGGAGGTGTTCGAGCGGCCGGAGGTGTTCGACCTCGGCCGGACCCCGAACAAGCACGTCTCCTTCGGCTACGGTCCGCACTTCTGCCTCGGCGCCTACCTGGGCCGGGCGGAGATCCACGCGATGCTGACCGCGCTGCGCACGCACGTCGAGCGGGTGGAGCCGACCGGGCAGGCCCGGCCGATCCACTCCAACTTCCTGCACGGGTACAGCAGTCTGCCCGTCTCCCTGCATCCGGCCCGATAACGGCCCCCGTCCCTTCGAGGCCGGATGAACCGAGTGCCCCGCCCTTCCCCCGGCGGGGCACTCGGCGTTTTTCGGCGGCACCCCGGAACCCCGCCGCTGTCCAGGGCGATGAGAAATCTTCGAACCGTTCCTCGCGGCGCATCGAAGTTTTCCATGAGCTCGTGGCCGTAAGGGAGTTGATTCATAGTCTGGTCCGGTCGCCCCGAGCCCCGGCGGCGTGGGAATTCCCGGGTCCTGATGCGTCTACTCAAGCGGAGTGAATGACAATGGCCGACCGAAACGAACTCCGGCTTTCGCTGACGGCCGCGCAATACGGAATGTGGCTGGCCCAGCAGGTCGATCCCGAGAATCCGATGTACAGCATCGCCGAGTGCGTCGAGATGTCCGGCCGGATCGACCCGGTGCTCTTCGAGGAGGCGCTGCGCCGGGTGGTCCAGGAGGCCGAGGCGCTGCGCATCCGCTTCCTGCCGGGCCCGGACGGGCCGGAGCAGACCGTGGTGGCCGGCCTCGACTGGACCCTGCACACCCCGGACGTCAGCGGCCGGCCGGATCCGCGCGCCGCCGCCGAGGACTGGATGCTGGCCCGGGTGCGCACCCCCGTGGACCTCGCCGAGGGGCCGCTGTTCACCTTCGCCCTGATCAGGGTCGCCGAGGACCGGTACACCTGGTTCAGCAAGGTGCACCACGCGATCGTCGACGGCTACAGCTGGTCGCTGATCGTCTCCCGGGTCGCCGCGCTGTACTCGGCCCTCGCGGCCGGCACCGAGCCCGCCGCGCACCGCTTCGGGACCCTGCGCGAACTGGTCGACCAGGACGCCGAGTACCGGGCCTCCGAGCGCTTCGCCGAGGACGGGCGGTACTGGGCGCAGCGCCTGGCCGGCCTCGGCGAGACCGTCAGCCTGGCCGAGCGGGCCCAGCGGGTGCCCACCGACCACATCCGGCTCACCGGCCACGTGACCGAGCGGGACGCCGAGGCGCTGCACGCCCTGGCCCGGGAACTGCGGGTCAGCTGGCCGGCCCTGGTGATCGCGGGCGTGGCCGGCTACCTCCAGCGGCTGACCGGCGCCGAGGACGTCGTGCTGGGCCTGGCCGCCGCCGCGCGCGAGGGGGCCGTCGCCAAGCGCACCCCGGGCATGGTGTCCAACGCCCTGCCCGTCCGGGTCGGCGGCGGGGCCGGCACCTCGGTCGCGGACCACGTGCGCGCGGTGAGCGACGAGCTGCACCAGGCGCTGCGCCACCAGCGCTACCGCCAGGAGGACATCCACCGCGACCTGGGTCTGATCGGCGGCCGCCGCCGGCTCTGGGGCCCCGAGATCAACCTGATCATGTACGGGGAGCGGCTGGAGTTCGCCGGGAACGGCGCGACCGTGCGCGGCTTCTCCATCGGCCCGGAGGAGGACCTCTCCCTGGTCATCGACAGCCGTGGCCCGGGCGCCGGCTTCCTGATCGACTTCCACGCCAATGCCGACCTCTACGGCGGCGGGCTGCTGGCCGCCCACCAGGCCTCGCTGACCGGCTACCTGGCCGCGCTGGCCGCCGCCGCCCCGGACGCCCCGCTGGAGACCGTCGCGCTCTCCGTGCCCGAGGGCTGGACCCCGCCGACCGTCGGGCAGGACGCCGAGCCCGGCCCCGGCGCGTCCTACCGGGCCCCGGCCACGCCCCGCGAGGAGGCGCTGTGCGCGCTGGTCGGCGAGGTGCTCAAGGTGGGCCGGGTCGGCGTGGACGACAACTTCTTCGCCCTGGGCGGCCAGTCGCTCACCGCCATCCGGCTGCTCGGCCGGGTGCGCGAGGAACTGGGCGCCGAACTCTCCATCCGCGCCGTCTTCGAGAATCCCACCGTGGCCGGCCTGGTCGCGCTGATGGACGGCAGCGCCGGCGAGCGCCGGGCGCTGGCCCCGGTCGCCCGCCCCGCCGAACTCCCGCTCTCCCTCGCCCAGCAGCGGCTCTGGCTGGTCAACCGGCTGCAGGGGCCGAGCGGCGCCTACAACATGGGCCTGGCCCTGCGGCTCACCGGCCGGCTCGACCGGGCGGCGCTGGCCGCGGCCGTCCAGGACGTCCTGGCCCGGCACGAGAGCCTGCGCACCGTCTTCCCCGAGACCGACGGACGCCCCCGGCAGGAGGTCCTCAGCCCGGCCGAGGCCGCCGCCCGGGCCGCGCTCACCGAGCAGGCGGCCGAGCCGGCCGGGCTGGACGCGGCGATCGCCGCGGTGGTCGCCGAGGGCTTCGACCTGACCACCCAACTCGCCGTCCGGCCGCGCCTGCTGGTGCTCGGCCCGGAGGAGCACGTGCTGCTGGTGGTGCTCCACCACATCGTCGCCGACGGGCTCTCGCTGGCGCCGCTGGCCCGCGACCTCGGCCTCGCCTACACCGCCCGGCAGTCCGGTGCCGCACCCGCCTTCGCCGAACTGCCGGTGCAGTACGCCGACTTCACCCTCTGGCAGCAGTCGGTGCTCGGCGACGACGCCGACCCGGACAGCCCGCTCGGCCGGCAACTCGCCTACTGGAAGGACGCGCTGGCCGGCCTGCCGGGCGAGCTGGTGCTGCCGGTGGACCGGCCGCGCCCCAAGGAGCTCAGCCAGCGCGGCGAGATCGTCCGCTTCGAGCTGGGCGCCGGGCTGCACCGGCGGCTGACCGACCTCGGCCGCGCCCACCGGGCCAGCCTGTTCATGGTGCTGGACAGCGCCGTCGCGCTGCTGCTGAGCCGCCTCGGCGCCGGGACGGACATCCCGCTGGGCAGCGCGGTGGCCGGCCGCGCCGAGCCCGGGACGGAGGAGCTGATCGGCTGCTTCGTCAACACCGTGGTGTTCCGCAACGACCTCTCCGGCAACCCCACCGTCGGCGAACTCCTCGACCGGGCCCGGGAGATGTCGCTGTCCGCGCACGCCCACCAGGACATCCCGTTCGAGCGGCTGGTCGAGGCGCTCAACCCGGAGCGCTCACTGGCCCGCAATCCGCTGTTCCAGGTCATGATGGACGTCCAGACCCCGGCCGAGGCCACCCTGGAGCTGCCCGGGCTGACCACCACGCCCCAGCAGGTGGACCCGGGCGTGACCAAGATCGACCTGCTCTTCGGCTTCGACGAGCGCTCCGGCGGCCACGAGGCCGCCGCCGGGATCGGCGGCCGGCTGGAGTTCAGCACCGACCTCTTCGACCGGGCCACCGTCGAGGTGATGAGCGAGCGCCTGGTGCGCATCCTGGAGGCCTTCACCGCCGGACCCGGGCAGCGGATCGACGACATCGAGGTCCTCACCGAGGCCGAACGGCGGCTGGTACTGGCCGAGTTCGGCCGGGGCGAGGAGATCGCGGCCGGGCCGCTGCTGCCCGAGCTGTTCCAGGCCCAGGTGGCCCGCACCCCGGACGCCACCGCCCTGACCGAGGGCGGGCGCAGCCTCACGTACGCGGAGCTCAACGCCCGCGCCAACGAGCTGGCCCACACCCTGCTGGCCCGCGGCGCCGGCCCCGAGCAGCGGATCGCCGTCCTGCTGCCCAGCTCGGCCGAGCTCGTCGTGGCGCTGCTCGCGGTGGTCAAGTCCGGTGCGGCGTACGTCCCGGTGGACCCGAAGTACCCGGTCGAGCGGATCGCCTACATGCTCCAGGACTCGGCCCCCGCGCTGGTCCTGGCCGCCCCCGACACCCTGGCCGCGGTGCCCGCCGGCGTCCCCGTCCTGGACGTCACGGCCGGCCACCGGGCCACTGCCGCCGACCCGGTGGACGCCGACCGCCCGGTGCCCCTCGACCCCGCGCACCCGGTGTACGTCATCTACACCTCCGGCTCGACCGGCCGCCCCAAGGGCGTCGTGGTGACCCACCGCTCGGTGGCCGCCTACCTGGGCTACGCCCGTGAGCGCTACCCCTCGGTGGCCGGCGGCACCCTGCTGCACTCGCCGGTCTCCTTCGACCTGACCGTCACCTCGCTGTACGCCCCGCTGATCACCGGCGGCCGGGTGCGGGTCACCGCGCTGGAGGGCCCGGGCACCGGGGCCGAGCGCCCCGCCTTCCTCAAGACCGCCCCCGCCCACCTGGCGCTGCTCGGCGTGCTGCCCGAGGAGTTCACGCCCACCGGCGAACTGGTCGTCGGCGGCGAGATGCTGCTCGGCGAGGCCGTCGCCGAACTGCGCCGCCAGCGGCCCGGGGTGACCGTGGTCAACGAGTACGGGCCGACCGAGGCGACCGTCGGCTGCGTGGAGTACCGGATCGGCCCCGACCAGGAGGTGCCGGCCGGCCCGGTGCCGATCGGCAGGCCGATGTGGAACTCCGCGATCCGGCTGCTGGACGCCGGGCTGCGCCCGGTGCCGGTCGGCGTCCCCGGCGAGATCTACATCGGCGGCGGCCAGCTCGCCCGCGGCTACCTCGGCCGCCCCGCGCTGACCGCCGAGCGCTTCGTCGCCGACCCGTACGGCCCGGCCGGTGCCCGCATGTACCGCACCGGCGACGTGGGCCGCTGGCGGGCCGACGGCGAGCTGGAGTACCTCGGCCGGGTCGACGACCAGATCAAGCTGAACGGCTTCCGGATCGAACTCGGTGAGATCGAGTCGGTGATCGCCCGCCACCCGCGGATCGCCCGGGGTGCCGCCACCGTCCGCGAGGACCAGCCCGGCCACCGTCGGCTGGTCGGCTACGCGGTGCCGCGCGAGGGCGCGGCGGTGGAGCGGGACGAGGTGCTGGCGCACCTCCAGCGCACGCTGCCCGCCCACATGGTGCCCGCCGCCGTCGTCCTGGTCGACGACCTGCCGCTGACCCCCAACGGCAAGCTCGACCGCGCCGAGCTGCCCGCCCCCGAGTTCACCGCCACCACCGAGGCCGCCGCACCGCGCACCCCGCTGGAGGAGGATCTGGCCGGCCTGTTCGCCGAGGTGCTGGGCCGGGAGACGGTCGGGCTGCACGACAGCTTCTTCGAACTGGGCGGCGACAGCATCGTCTCCATCCAGCTGGTGGCCCGGGCCCGCCGACGGGGCCTGGCCATCTCGCCCAAGGACGTCTTCGAGCTGAAGACGGTGGCGGCCCTGGCCGCCGCCGCCGAAGCCGCCGGGACGGCCGCTCCGCAGGCCGAGGCCGTCCCCGGCACCGGCCCGCTGCCGGCCACCCCGATCCAGCGCTGGCTGGAGGAGCGCGGCGGACCGGTGGACGCCTTCCACCAGAGCGCCCTGGTCCAGGTGCCGGCCGGCCTCGGCGAGGACGAGCTCGGCCGAGCCCTCCAGGCCGTCCTGGACCGGCACGACGCGCTGCGCACCCGGCTCGACCGCGACGGCGCCGACGGCCGCTGGGCGTTCGAGATCACCGCCCCCGGCAGCCGGCCGGCCGCCGAGGCGGTCCGCCGGGTGGACGCCGCCGGGCTGACCGGGCAGGCGCTCACCGAACTGATCGCCGCCCACGCCCGGCAGGCCTGGGACCGGCTCGCCCCCGAAGCCGGTGCCAACGTCCAACTGGTCTGGTTCGACGCCGGACCGGACACTCCCGGCCGACTGCTGGTCGCCGTCCACCACCTGGTCGTCGACGGAGTCTCCTGGCAGATCCTGCTGCCCGACCTGCGCGCCGCCTGGGAGGACGTCAGCTCCGGCAAGCAGCCCGAACTCGCCCCGGTGGGCACCCCGTTGCGCCGCTGGGCCGAACTGCTCACGGAGGAGTCGGGCCGCCGCTCCGGCGAACTGGCGCTGTGGACCGATGCCCTGCGGCTGCCCGCCCCCTCCCTGACCGACCAGCCGCTCGACCCGGTCCGCGACACCGCGGCCCGCGCCGCGAGCCTGACCCACCGCCTCCCGGCCGCCACCACCGAAGCGCTGCACCAGCACGCCGCCGGGGTGCTCAAGGCCGGAGTGCACGAACTGCTGCTCACCGGGCTCGCCCTCGCGGTGGCCGACTGGCGGCGGCGGCACGGCCGCACCGACGCCCCGGGCGCCCTGATCGACGTCGAGGGCCACGGCCGCCAGGACCTCACCGACGGGCTCGACCTGTCCCGTATGGTCGGCTGGTTCACCACCATCCGCCCGGCCCGGCTCGACCCCGGCGTCACCGACTGGGCCGGCCTGTGGGCCGGCGGCCCCGAGGCCGGACAGGCGGTGCGCGCGGTCAAGGAGCAGCTGCGGACCGCCCCCGACGAGGGCATCGGCTACGGGCTGCTGCGCCACCTCGACCCGCAGGCCGGGCCCGCGCTGGCCGCCCTGGCCACCGCCCCGGTCCTGTTCAACTACCTGGGCCGGGCGGACGCCCCCGGCGGCGACTGGCAGGCGGTCCCCGAGACCGAGGCCGTCCTCACCGAGGGTGCCGACCTGCCGCTGTCCCACCTGCTGGAAGTCAACGCGGTGATTCAGGACCACCCCGACGGCCCCCGGCTGCGGGCCACCTGGACCTGGCCCGAGCGGCTGCTGCCCGAGGCCGAGGTCCGCGAACTCGCCGACACCTGGTTCCGCGCCCTGGGCGCGCTGACCGAGCACGCCGACCGCCCCGACGCCGGCGGTCACACCCCATCGGACCTGGCGCTGGTGGAGCTTTCCCAAGACGAGATCGACGGCCTCGAGGCCGAGTGGAGGATGCTGTGATGACGAAGCAGGGCCCCGAGGACATCCTTCCGCTGTCCCCGCTCCAGGAGGGTCTGCTCTTCCACGCCCTGTACGACCAGGGCGGGGACGACGTCTACACCGTGCAGGTGGTGCTCGACCTCGGCGGCGGACTCGACCCGGACACCATGCGCCGTACCGCCGAGGCGCTGCTGCGCCGGCACGCCAACCTGCGCGTCGGCTTCCTGCACCCCAAGCAGAGCCGGCCGGTCCAGGTCGTCGCCCGCGAGGTCGAACTGCCCTGGGCCACCACCGACCTGCGTGACCTCGCCGCAGCCGACCGGGAGCAGGAGCTGGCCCGCGTCCAGGCCGAGGAGAAGGCGCACCCCTTCGACCTCTCCCGCCCCCCGCTGATGCGCTACCACCTGGTGCGCCTCACCGAGGACTCCTACCGGCTGCTCTGCACCTTCCACCACATCCTGCTGGACGGCTGGTCGACCTCGGTGCTGCTGGGCGAGCTGTTCGAGGTGTACGCCAACGGCGGCGACGCCTCCGCCCTGCCGCCGGTCACCCCCTTCCGGGAGCACCTGGCCTTCCTGAACCGCCAGGACCACTCCCGCTCGGAGGCCGCCTGGCGCGAGGCGCTGGAGGGCATCGACGCGCCCACCCGGCTGGTGCCGGCCGACCCGGGCCGCGCCGTCGTCCACCCGCGCCAGCTGCCGCTCGAACTGTCCGTCGAGGCGACCGAGGCGCTCTCGGCCCGGCTGCGCGCCAACGACCTGACCTTCTCCAGCGCCGTGCACGGCTCCTGGGCCCTGCTGCTGGCCGCGCTCACCGGCCTGGACGACGTGGCCTTCGGCACCGTGGTCTCCGGCCGCCCGGCCGAGGCGCCCGGGGTGGAGCGGATGGTCGGCATGCTGATCAACACCCTCCCGGTGCGGGTGCGGCTGCGCACCGACGACTCGCTGAAGTCGGTGCTCTCCCGGTTGCAGAGCCACCACCTGGAGATGTCGGCCCACCAGTACACCGGCATGCGCGACCTGCACCGGCTCTCCGGGCACTCCGAACTCTTCGACACCTACGTGGCGTTCGAGAACTTCCCGTTCGACCTGGAGGCGCTGCGCGAGCTGGCCGGCGGCCTGGTCATCGAGGGCTTCGACGTCCTGGACGCCAACCACTACCCGCTCTGCCTGGTCTCGCACGTGTACGAGGGCCGGCTTCGGCTGGTGCTCAACTACCGCCCGGACCTGTTCGAGAAGGACGAGGTCGAGGTCATCGGCGGGCGCCTGGTGCGCCTGCTGGAGGCCCTCACCGAGGACCTGACCCGCCCGGTCGCCGCCCTCGACCTGCTCACCGCCGAGGAGCGGCAGCGGCTGCTGGCCGGCGCCGACGCGGCCCCCGCGGTGGCGCCGGCCACCTTCCCCGAGCTGTTCGCCGCCCAGGTGGCCGCCACGCCGGAGGCGGTCGCGGTCGAGTCCGCCGACGCCCGGCTGACCTACGCCGAACTCGACCGGGCCACCGACGCGTTGGCGCAGCGGCTGACCGGCCTCGGGGTGGGCCCCGAGCAGGTCGTGGCGCTGGTGCTGGGCCGCTCGGTGGAGTCGGTCGTCGCCCCGCTCGCCGTGATGAAGGCGGGCGCCGCCTACCTGCCGGTCGACCCGGACTACCCGGCCGATCGGATCGCCTTCATGTGCCAGGACGCCCGCCCCGCGGCCGTCCTGACCACCGCCGCCCACCGGGCCGCCGTCCCGGCCGGCGAGTGGCCGACCGTCCTGCTGGACACCCCCGCCGAGGCCGAGGGCGGGGCCCGCCCGTGCGGCCCGGTCTCGGTGCAGTCCCCGGCCTACCTGATCTACACCTCCGGCTCGACCGGCGTGCCCAAGGGCGTCGTGGTCACCCACGCCGGCCTGGCGGCCTTCGCCGCCGCCGAGCGCGAGCGCTTCGCCGTCACCGCCGACAGCCGGGTGCTGCAGTTCGCCTCGCCGAGCTTCGACGCCTCGGTGCTGGAACTGTGCATGACGCTGACCTCCGGGGCCGCCCTGGTCGTCCCGGAGCCGGGCCCGCTGGCCGGGGAGCCGCTCGCCGAGCTGATCGCCGCCCGTACGGTCACCCACGCCCTGATCCCGCCCGCCGCGCTGGCCAGCGTCCCGGCCGTGGACCTGCCCGACTTCCGCTGCCTGGTCGTCGGCGGCGACGCCACCTCCGCCGAGCTGGTCGAGCGCTGGGCGCCGGGCCGCCGGATGGTCAACGCCTACGGCCCGACCGAGTCCACCGTCGCGGTGTCGATGAGCACCCCGCTGGAGCCCACCGGCGACGTGCCGCCGATCGGCGCGCCGGTGCCCGACACCCGCGCCTACGTGCTCGACGCCGGTCTGCGGCTGCTGCCGCCCGGCGTGCCGGGCGAACTGTACGTCGCCGGCGCCGGCCTGGCCCGGGGCTACCACCGGCGGGCCGCGCTGACCGCCGAGCGCTTCGTCGCCTGCCCGTTCGGCGCGCCCGGCGAGCGGATGTACCGCACCGGCGACGTGGTGCGCCGCCGTCCGGACGGCCAGCTGGAGTTCGTCGGCCGCGCCGACGACCAGGTGAAGATCCGCGGCTTCCGGATCGAACTCGGCGAGATCGAGAGCGTCCTGGCCCGCCACCCCGAGGTGGACCGGGCCGCGGTGATCGCCCACGAGACCCAGCCCGGCGTCAAGCAGCTGGTCGGCTACGTCGTCCCGGTCGCCGGCGCCGCCCCCGAGGCCGAGGCGCTGCGCGGCCACGTCGCCACCCTGCTGCCCGAGTACATGGTCCCCGCGGTGGTCATGACGCTGGACGCGCTGCCGCTGATGGTCAACGGCAAGCTGGACCGCAAGGCGCTGCCCGCCCCGGTGCTCACCCCCGCCGCCGGCCGGGCCCCCGAGACCGAGCGGGAGAAGCTGCTCGGCACCCTGTTCGCCGAGGTCCTCGGCGTCGAGCAGGTCTGGGCCGACCAGAGCTTCTTCGAGCTCGGCGGCGACAGCATCGGCTCGATCCAGCTGATCAGCCGCGCCCGCAAGGCCGGCCTGCGCTTCACTCCCCGCGACGTCTTCACCCACCGCACCGTCGAGGCGCTGGCCGCCGTCGCCCAGGAGGCCCCGGCCCGCGGCGCCGCCCGCCCGCAGCCCGCCGGCGACGGTGTCGGCTCCGTCCCGCTCACCCCGATCATCCACTGGTTCAGCGAGCACAGCGGCGCCACCGGCCGGTTCAGCCAGTCCATGCCGGCCCCGGTGCCGGCCGGGCTCGACCGGGCGGCGATCACCGCGGTGCTCCAGACCTTCCTGGACCACCACGACGCGCTGCGGCTCAAGCTGACCCGGATCGAGGACATCGACGAGTGGACGCTGGAGATCACCGCACCCGGTACCGTCCCGGCCGGTGAGTCGCTGCACCGCGTCGACGCCGCCGCCCTGGACGCCGAGGCCCTGCGCGCCGCCGTCGCCCGGGAGGCCGACGCCGCGCTGACCCGGCTCGCCCCCGAGTCCGGCCGGATGGTCCAGGCCGTCTGGTTCGACCACGGCCGCGAACACCCCGGCAGCCTGCTGCTGGTGATCCACCACCTCGCGGTGGACGGCGTCTCCTGGCGGATCCTGCTGCCCGAACTGACCGCCGCCCTCCAGGCCGCCGCCGAGCGGCGCACCTTCACCCCCGAGCCGGTCGGCACCTCCTTCCGCCGCTGGGCGCGCCACCTCACCGCGGCCGCCGTGGAGCCCGAGCGGATCCGCGAGCTGCCGCTCTGGCGCTCCATCCTGGCCACCCCCGACCCGCTGCTGACCGACCGTCCGCTGGACGGGGAGCAGGACACCCTCGGCACCGCCGGCCACCTCACCCTGCGCCTGCCCGTCGAGACCACCGAGCCGCTGCTCGGCGCGGTGCCCGCCGCCTTCAACGCGCAGATCAACGACGTGCTGCTGACCGCCCTGGCGCTCGCCGTCGGCGACTGGCGCCGCCGGCGCGGCCACGGGGACGGCTCCGCCGTGCTGGTCGGCCTGGAGGGCCACGGCCGCGAGGAGATCCTGCCCGACGCCGACCTGTCGCGCACCGTCGGCTGGTTCACCAGCCTCTACCCCGTCCGGCTGGACCCGGGCACGGTGCCCGCCGAGCAGCTCACCGCCGCCGGCCCGGCCCTGGGCACCGCGGTCAAGTCCGTCCGGGAGCAGCTGCGCGCCATCCCCGACAACGGCATCGGCTTCGGCCTGCTGCGCTACCTCAACCCGCGCACCGCCGTCCAACTGGCCAAGTCCGCCGAGCCGCAGATCGGCTTCAACTACCTGGGCCGGATCGACGGCGCCGAGGACACCGGCCTCGGCGGCGGCGCCGACCAGGCCACCCCGCTGCCGTACACCCTCACCGCCAATGCCGTCACCGAGACCCACCCCGACGGCAACCGGCTCACCGCCACCTGGACCTGGCCCGGCGCGCTGCTCACCGAGGCCGACGTGCGCGAGCTCGCCGAGGCCTGGTTCGCCGCCCTGGACGCGCTGGTGCGCTGCGCCCAGCGCCCGGAGGGCATCGGCCGGCTCGTCCCCTCCGACCTGCCGCTGGTCGCCCTCGACCAGGCCGGGATCGACCGCCTGGAGCAGGCGCAGCCGCGGCTGACCGACATCCTGCCGCTGTCCCCGCTCCAGGAGGGCCTGCTCTTCCACACCGAGTACGACCAGGGCGCCGACGACGTCTACATCACCCGGCTCGCCCTGGACGTGCACGGCGAGCTGGACACCGCGGCGCTGCGTGCCGCCGTCACCGCGCTGCTCACCCGGCACGACAGCCTGCGCGCCGCCTTCCACCGCACCGCCGACGGCGCGCCCGTGCAGCTGATCCCCGAGCAGGTCGAACTGCCCTGGCACGAGGTGGACCTGAGCGACCTGGACGAGGCCGCGCGGACCGCCGAGCTGGACCGGCTGCTGGTCGCCGAGCGCACCCGCCGCTTCGACCCGCAGCGGCCCCCGCTGCTGCGCTTCAGCCTGATCCGGCTCGCCCCGGACACCCACCGGCTGCTGTTCGCCGCCCACCACCTGCTGTTGGACGGCTGGTCGGCGCCGGTGCTCGCCGAGGAGCTGTTCGCGCTGTACGGGCAGCGTGGCGAGGCCGACGGCCTGCCGCCGGTCGTCCCGTACAAGGACTACCTGGGCTGGCTGGCCGACCAGGACCGGGCGGAGGCCGAGCGGGCCTGGAGCACCGCGCTGGCCGGGATCGACGAGCCCACCCTGGTCGCCCCCGCCGCGGCCGGCGAGCCGCCGCTGCCCGGCCGGATCGTCGACGAGCTGCCGGCCGACCTGGCCGCCGCGCTCACCGCCGCCGCCCGCGCCCACGGGCTGACCATGAACGCCGTGGTGCAGGGCGCCTGGGGCGTCGTGCTCGCCGCCCTGACCGGCCGCGACGACGTGCTGTTCGGCGAGACGGTCTCCGGCCGCCCGCCGGAGCTGCCCGGCGTCGAGTCGATGGTCGGGCTGTTCAGCAACACCGTGCCGGTCCGGGTGCGGATCGACCGGGCGGCCCCGCTGGTCGACACCCTCGCCGCGGTCCAGGCCCAGCGGGTCGAGCTGCTCGCCCACCACTACCTGGGCCTCGCCGACCTGCAGCGCCTCGCCGGACTGCCGACCCTGTTCGACACCGCGGTGGTCTTCGAGAACTTCCCGCCCGGGCCCGGCGACCGGCAGCGCGTGCACGGCCTGACCGTCTCCGAGGTCGACACCAAGGGCGACAACCACTACCCGCTGGGCATGGTCGTGATGCACGACGACCGGCGGACCGTCCTCAACTGGTACTACCGGCCCGACCTGCTTCCCGAGCCGCTGGTGCGGACCCTGACCGGGCAGCTGCGCCGGGTGCTGGAGACCGTCGTCTCCGCGCCGGGCACCCCGGTGGGCCGGATCGCCCTGCTCGACGGCGCCGCCGCCGAGGAGCTGACCGCCGGCACGGCCGGCCCCGCCCTGGAGGCCTGCGAGGCCCTGGTGCCCGAGCTGATCGAGGCCCAGGCCCGGCGGACCCCGGACGCCGTCGCCCTGATCGACGGCGACCGCGAGCTGTCCTACGCCGAGCTGGAGGCGCGCGCCAACCGGCTCGCCCACGAGCTGACCGCCCACGGCGCCGGCCCCGAGCGGCTGGTGGCCGTCGCGATGGAGCGCTCCGCCGAGCTGGTCGTCACCCTGCTCGCGGTGCTGCGCTCCGGCGCGGCCTACCTGCCCATCGACCCCTCCCACCCGGCCGAGCGCAACGCCTACCTGCTCGGCGACGCCGCGCCCGTCCTGCTGCTGACCACCCGTGAGACGGCGGCCGGCCTGCCGGACAGCGGCGTGACGCGCCTGGTCCTGGACGAGCCGGCGACGGCCGCGGCGATCGCCGCCCGGCCGGACACCGCCCCCGCGCGGACGGCCTGGCCCGGGAACCCGGCGTACGTCATCTACACCTCCGGCTCCACCGGCCGCCCCAAGGGCGTGGTGGTCACCCACCGGTCCGTGGTGGACTACCTGCGCTGGACCGGGCAGGCCTACCCCGGCGCGGCCGGCC
This sequence comes from Kitasatospora sp. NPDC058190, assembly GCF_042883685.1. Classification (NCBI taxonomy): domain Bacteria; kingdom Bacillati; phylum Actinomycetota; class Actinomycetes; order Kitasatosporales; family Streptomycetaceae; genus Kitasatospora; species Kitasatospora sp. NPDC058190. The sequence goes on along the minus strand of NZ_JBHVVI010000041.1, from coordinate 23,929 downwards.
TGGCCCTGCTGCACTCCCCGGTCACCTTCGACCTCACCGTCACCGCGCTGTTCACCCCGCTCACGGCCGGTGGCGCGGTGCTGATCGCCAAGCTGGAGGAGCGCCCCGGCGTCACCGCCCGGCTCTCGGCCACCCCGGTGACCTTCATGAAGGCCACCCCCAGCCACCTGCCGCTGCTCGGCGCGCTGCCCGACGCCTACTCCGCCACCGAACTGCTGCTCGGCGGCGAGGCCCTGCTGGGCGAGGCGCTGGCCCCCTGGCGCGAGCGGCACCCGGACGCCACGGTGTGGAACGTCTACGGGCCCACCGAGGCCACCGTCAACGTCACCGAGTACCGGATCGAGCCCGGCGCCCAGGTCCCGCCCGGACCGGTCCCGATGGGACGCCCGCAGGGCAACGTCCGGGCCTACGTCCTGGACTCCGCGCTGCGGCCCGTCCCGGCCGGGGTGGCCGGCGAGCTGTACCTGGCCGGCAGCTGCCTGGCCCGCGGCTACCTCGGCCGGCCCGCCCTGACCGCCGAGCGGTTCCTCGCCGACCCGTACGGCGCGCCCGGCGAGAGGATGTACCGCACCGGCGACGTGGCCCGCCGGCTCGCCGACGGCACCCTGGTGTTCACCGGCCGGGCCGACGACCAGGTCAAGATCCGCGGCCACCGGATCGAGCTGGGCGAGGTCGCGGCCGCCGTCGCCGCCCTGCCCGGGGTCGGCGCCCAGGCGGTGTCCGTCCGGGACGGCGGGGAGCACGGCAAGCGGCTGGTCGCCTACGTGGTGCCCGCCGAGGGGGCCTTCCTGCCCGAGGGCGCCCGGCTGCGCGAGCTGCTCGCCGCCGTCCTGCCCGAGGCCATGGTGCCGGAGGCCGTGGTGGCGCTGGAGCGGCTGCCGCTGACCGTCCACGGCAAGGTCGACCACAAGGCCCTGCCGGAGCCGGAGTTCGCCGCCGCGACCGCCGACCGGGGCCCGCGCTCCCCGCAGGTGGAGATCCTCTGCGGCCTGTTCGCCCAGGTCCTGGACCTGCCCGAGGTCGGCTCGGACACCAACTTCTTCGAGCACGGCGGCAACTCGCTGAGTGCGGTGCGCCTGCTCAGCCGGGTCCGCTCGGCCTTCGGCTCCGAGGTGGACGTTCGCGCGGTCTTCGAGGCGCCCACCCCCGAGCGGCTCGCCGCCCGGCTCGGCGGCGCGGACGACACCGCCCGGCCGCGGCTGGAGGCCCGGCCGCGCCCGGAGGAACTGCCGCTGTCCTTCTCCCAGTTGCGGCTGTGGTTCCTCGGCCGGCTGACCGGCCCGTCCGGCGCGTACAACGTCCCGATCGGCATCCGGCTCACCGGCACCCTCGACCGGGAGGCGCTGCAGGCCGCCCTGGTGGACGTGGTCGCCCGTCACGAGAGCCTGCGCACCGTCTTCCCGGACACCGGCGGCAAGCCGCGCCAGCACGTCCTGGAGCCGGGCGAGGCCCGGGTGCCCGTGGACGTGATGCCCGTCGGCCCGGACGGCCTGGCCGCCTCGCTCGCCGCGGCGGCCGGCCGGGGCTTCGACCTGGCCGCCGAACTCCCCCTGCGGGCCACCCTGTTCGCGGTCTCCGCGACGGAGCACGTGCTGCTGCTGAACCTGCACCACATCGCCTCCGACGGCTGGTCCAACGCCCCGCTCGCCCGCGACCTCACCACCGCCTACGCCGCCCGCCTCGGCGGCCGGGCACCGCGCTTCGCGCCGCTGCCGGTGCAGTACGCCGACTACACCCTGTGGCAGCGCGAACTGCTCGGCGACGAGCGGGAGTCCGGCAGCCTGGCCGCCCGCCAGCTCGCCTTCTGGGAGCAGGCGCTGGCCGGCGCTCCGGCCGCGCTCGACCTGCCCTTCGACCGGCCGCGCCCGGCCGAGTCGACCGACGGCGGCGCCGTCACCGAGTTCCGGATCGACGCCGAAACGCACGCCCGGCTCGCCGAGTTGGCCCGCACCCACCAGGTCACCCTGTTCATGGTGGCCCAGGCGGGGCTGGCCGCGCTGCTGACCCGCCTCGGCTCCGGCACCGACATCCCGATCGGCACCGCCGTCGCGGGCCGCCCGGACGAGGCCCTGGACGACCTGGTCGGGTTCTTCGTCAACACCCTGGTGATGCGCACAGACACCTCCGGCGACCCGGACTTCGCCGAGCTGCTGAGCCGGGTCCGGGCCACCGACCTGGCCGCGTACGCCCACCAGGACCTGCCGTTCGAGCGGCTGGTCGACCACCTCGGCCCGGACGTCCGCTCGCTCGCCCACACCCCGCTGTTCCAGGTGTTCCTGGCCTTCCAGAACAACGCGGCGGCGCGGATCGAGCTGCCCGGCCTGACCGCCGAGCCGGCCGAGGTCGAACTCACCTCGGCCAAGACCGACCTGGGCTTCGAGCTCGCCGAGACCTTCGACGCGGACGGCGCGCCCGACGGACTGCGCGGCATGATCAGCTACCGTACCGACCTGTTCGACCGGGCCACCGTGGAGTCGATCGCGGCCCGGTTCGCGGCCCTGCTCGATGCCGTCGGCGCCGACCCGACGCAGCCGGTCAGCCGGATCGACCTGCTGCCCGGCGCGGAGCTGCACCGGGTGCTCACGGAGTGGAACGACACCGCCCGCGAGGTGCCGGTCGAGACCTTCCCCGCCCTGTTCGAGCGGCAGGCGGCGGCCACCCCCGACGCGACGGCCGTGCTGGCCGGCCCGGAGCGGCTGACCTACGCCCAACTCAACGAGCGGGCCAACCGCTGGGCGCACCACTTCATCGCCCAGGGCGTCGGGCCGGAGGACCGGGTGGCCGTCGCCGTCCCGCGCTCCGCGGACTGGCTGGCCGTCACCCTCGGGGTCCTCAAGGCCGGCGCCGCCCACCTGCCGGTCGACCCCGGCTACCCGGCCGAGCGGATCGCCTACCTGGTCGAGGACGCCCGCCCCGCGCTGGTCGTCGCCACCGAGGAGACCGCCGCCCGCCCGGCGCTGGCCGCGGCCGCTCGGGTGCTCACCGTCGACTCCTCCGAGGTGCGGGCGGCGGTGGCCGCCGCCCCGGCGACCGACCCGTCCGACGCCCAACGGGTCCGCCCGCTGCGCACCGGCCACCCCGCGTACGTCATCTACACCTCCGGCTCGACCGGCCGCCCCAAGGGCGTCCTGGTCACCCACCGGGGCATCGCCGCCATGGCCGGGGCGCACGCCGAGAACTTCGGCGTCGACGCGGACAGCCGGGTCCTGCAGGCCGTCTCGCCCAGCTTCGACGTGTCGATGGCGGACCTGGCGATGACCCTGCTGCACGGCGCCGCGCTGGTGCTGTCGCCCGGCAACTCCGCCCCGGCCGGGGCCGAGCTGGCCGAGCTGGTGGACAGCCGGGAGGTCACCCACCTGCAGATCACCGCCGGGGTGCTGGCCACCCTGCCGGACACCACCCTGCCCACCCTGCGCACCCTGGCGGTCGGCGGCGAGGCCTGCCCGCCCGACCAGGTCGCCCGCTGGTCCGCCGGCCGCCGGCTGCTCAACGTGTACGGGCCCAGCGAGACCACCGTCTGCGCCACCATGAGCCGGCCGCAGTCCGGCGCGGTGCACCCGCCGATCGGCGCGCCGCTGTGGAACACCCGGGCCTACGTCCTGGACGCCTTCCTGCGGCCCGTCCCGGTCGGGGTGACCGGCGAGCTCCACCTGGCTGGCGACGGCCTGGCCCGCGGCTACCTCGACCGGCCCGCCCTGACCGCCGAGCGCTTCGTCGCCAACCCCTTCGGGGCGCCCGGCGAGCGGATGTACCGCACCGGCGACCTGGTGCGCTGGAACGCCGACGGCCAGCTGGAGTTCGCCGGCCGGGCCGACGGCCAGGTGAAGATCCGCGGCTTCCGGATCGAACTGGGCGAGGTCGAGGCGGCCCTGGCCACCCACCCGGACGTCGAGCACGCCGTCGTGACGGTCCACCAGGACCAGGGCGGACGCAGGATGCTGGCCGCCTACACCGTCCCGCGCTCGCCGGAGCCGGTGCCGGCCGCCGACCTGCGCGACCACCTGGCCGAGCGGCTGCCCGAGTACATGGTCCCGGCCGCGTTCACCACGCTGGCCGCGCTGCCGCTGGACGCCAACGGCAAGATCGACCGCCGGGCCCTGCCGGAGCCGGAGCTCGCCGCCGAGGAGGGCGGCCGGGCCCCGCGCGACGCCAAGGAGACCCTGCTCTGCGAGCTGATCGCCGATCTGCTCGCCGCCCCGCGGGTGACCATCGACGACAGTTTCTTCGGCCTCGGCGGGGACAGCATCGTCTCCATCCAGCTGGTCAGCCGGGCCCTGGAGGCGGGGCTGGAGTTCACCGCCCAGGACGTCCTGCGCTGCCGCACCATCGAGGAGCTGGCCGCCACCGCGACCGGCCTCGGCGACGCACCGGCCGACACCGGTCCGCTGGACGACGCCGGCACCGGCGAGGTCCCGCTGACCCCGGCCGGGCACGCGCTGCGCGAACGCGGCGGCGCCGCGGCGGTCACCACCCTCGCGGTGACGCTGCCCGGCGACTGCGACGAGCGGCGCCTGCACACCGTGCTGCAGAGCCTGGTCGACCGGCACGACACGCTGCGGCTCAAGCTGACCGCGCGGGCCGGCAACCTGGTCTGGGCCCTGGAGGCCCGCCCGCGCGGCGAGGTCACGGCCGCCTCGCTGCTCACCCGGGTCGACACCCGGGGCCTGGACGCCGCCGCCCTGGCGGCCGTCCGGACCGAGCGGGCGGCGGCCCTGCGGGCCTCGCTGCGCCCGGAGGAGGGCGCCGTGTTCGGCGCCGTCTGGTTCGACGGCGGCGCGGCGGGGGAGCACCACCTGCTGCTCGCGGTGCACGCGCTGGCGGCCGACCCGGCCTCCGGCCGGATCCTCGCCGCCGACCTGCGCACCGCCTGGGAGGCGGTCGAGGCCGGACGCACCCCCCGGTTCGCCCCGGTCCCGACCCCGTACCGGGCCTGGGCGGAGCACACCGTGGCCGCCGCCGCGGACCCGGCGCTGATCGACGAGCTCCAGCCGTGGACCGACCTGCTCGCCACGCCCGTCGAGCCGCTCGGCGACGGCCGGTTCGACCCGCGCCGGCACACCGTGGCCGGGCTGCGGGAGACCCGGGTGACGCTCACCGCCGAGGAATCGGCGGCCCTGCTCGCCGAGGCCCCCGCGCACTACGCCACCGGGGTCGAGGAACTGCTGCTCGGCGCCTTCGCCGCCGCCCTCGGCCGCTGGCGCGCCGAGCGCGGCCGCCCCGGCGGCAGCGCCGCCCTGGTCGCCCTGGAGGCGGACGGCCGCCGCCGGGCACCCGAGGGTGCGGACCTCACCGCCACCGTGGGCCTGTTCACCGCCGCCCACCCGGTGCTGCTGGGCGCCGACGACCAGGCCCAGCCCGCCGCGGGCGTGCTGGTCAAGCTGGTCAAGGAGCAGCTGGCCGCGGTCGCGGACCGCGCCGCCGGCTACGGGCTGCTGCGCCACCTCAACCCGCAGACCGTCCCGCTGCTGGCCGGCCTGCCCACCCCCGAGGTCCGGATCCGCTACCGGGGCCGCTTCGGCGCCTCGCCCGTCGACGGCTTCGCGCCGCTGACCGGCGCGGGCGACGTCCGCCCGGTGGAGACCGAGGCCCCGGAGGCGAACGCGGCGTACCTGCTGGACGTCGAGCTCTGGGTCCGGGACGAGGCCGACGGGCCGCGTCTGACGGCCCGTTGGGCCTGGGCGGACGGGCTGTTCGCCGACGGCGACGTGCCCGCCCTGGCCGACCACTGGCTGGGCGCGCTGCGCGAGGTGCTGGCCGGCGGCGAGGGCTCCGGCGGGCGGACCCCGTCCGACTTCCCGCTGGTGCCGCTGGAGCAGGGCGACATCGACCGGCTGGAGGAGGGCGGGCGCGCGCTGGCCGACGTGCTGCCGCTCGCCCCGCTCCAGGAGGGCCTGCTCTTCCACACCTTGTACGAGCAGGGCCCGTCCGACGTCTACACCGTCCAGTTCGGCCTGGACCTGGAGGGCGAGCCCGACGCCGCGACCCTGCGCCGCGCCGTGGGCGCGCTGCTGGAGCGGCACCCCAACCTGCGGGCGGGCTTCGCCCACGAGGGCCTCTCCCGCCCGGTCCAGTTCATCCCCGAGGACTGCGAACTGCTCTGGGCGGAGACCGACCTGAGCCACCTGGACGAGGCCGGGCGCACCGACGGCGTCCAGCGGGTGATGCGCGAGGACCGGGAGCGGCGCTTCGACGTCACCTGCCCGCCGCTGCTGCGCTGCACGCTGGTGCGGCTCGGCGGCGGCCGGGCGCGGCTCGTCCTGACCTTCCACCACCTGCTGCTGGACGGCTGGTCCACACCGGTCCTGCTGGACGAGCTGATGCGGCTCTACCGCACCGGCGGCGACCCCTCCGCACTGCCCGAGGCCCGCGCGTACCGCGACTACCTGGCCTGGTTGGCCGGGCAGGACCAGGAGGCCTCCGAGCGGGCCTGGCGCACGGTGCTGGACGCCACGGTGCGGCCCACCCTGGTGGCGCCCGCCGACCCGGACCGGGCGGCGGTGGCCACCGAGAGCGTGTCGGTGACCCTGGGCGGCGAGCTGGTGGCCGGCCTGACCGTGCTGGCCGGGCGGCAGGGCACCACCGTGAACGTGGTGGTCCAGGCCGCCTGGGGGCAGCTGCTGCGCCGGCTGACCGGCGAGGACGATGTGGTGTTCGGTGCCACCGTCTCCGGCCGCCCGCCGCAGGTGCCCGGGATCGAGCGGATGGTGGGCCTGTTCATCAACACCGTCCCGGTGCGGGTGGCCCACCGCCCCGGCGAGCCCGCCGAGCGGGTGCTGCCCCGGCTGTGGGAGCAGCAGGCCGAGCTGGTGACCCACCAGCACCTGCGCCTGGTCGACCTCCAGCGCCTCGCCGGTCGGGGTGAACTGTTCGACACCCTGCTGGTGTTCCAGAACATCCCGACCGACGGCGGCGGCTTCGGCGGCGAGGACACCGTGCGCGCGGTGGACCTGGAGATGAAGGACGCCACCCACTACCCGCTCACCCTGGACGCGGGCCTGGCCGGGGACCAGCTGCAGTGCCGGCTCGGGTACCGCCCGGACCTGCTGGCCAAGGAGGAGGCGGAGACCGTCCTGGAGGCGCTCGCCGAGGTGTTCCGCGGCCTGGCCGCGAACCCGGGGCGCGAGCTCCCGGCCACCGGGGGCGACCCGCTGACCGCCTGGTGGGCGGGCGTGCGGCAGCGCTCGGCGGCCCCGGCCGACGGCGCGGCGCAGGCCGAGCCGACCGTGGGTGAGCCGACCGTGGCCGAGCCGACCGGCGGAGCGCAGGCGGGCCCCTCCCGGGAGGCGGTCCTCGCGGGCCTGTTCGCCGAGCTGCTGGGCGTCCAGGAGGTCGGTCCGGACGACGACTTCTTCGAGCTCGGCGGCGACAGCATCGTCTCCATCCAGCTGGCCGGCCGGGCCCGCCGGGCGGGCCTGCTGATCAGCCTGCGTGACGTCTTCCGGCACAAGACGGTCCGGGCGCTGGCCCGGGTCGCCCGGGAGGACGACGCGCCCGGCGCCGGGGAGTCCGCCGAGGACGCCCTCGGCGACACCGCGCTCACCCCGGTGATGCTCGACCTGTACGAGCGCGGCGGGCCGATCGACGCGGTGCACCAGGCGGCCCTGCTCCAGGTTCCGGCCGACTGCGACGAGCAGCGGCTGGCGGCCACCCTGCAGGCCGTCCTGGACCGGCACGACACCCTGCGCTCGCGGATCACCACCGGTCCCGACGGCCGGCGGCTGGAGATCGCCGCGCCGGGCGCGGTGGCGGCGGCCGGGCTGCTCAGCCGGGTCGACATCGCCGCGGTGGAGCGGGCCGAGCTGATCTCCGTGGTGGCCGCGACCCGGACCCGGGTGCAGGGCGAACTCTCGCCCGCCGACGGTGAGATGGTGCGCGCGGTCTGGCTGGACGCCGGCCGTGACCGGCCGGGCCGGCTGCTGATCCTGGTCCACCAGCTGGCCGTGGACGCCACCTCCTGGCGCGTCCTGAACGAGGACCTGAAGGCGGCCTGGACGGCGGTCGCCGCCGGCCGGAAGCCGGAGCCGAAGCCGGTGGGCACCTCCTTCCGGCGCTGGTCGACGCTGCTGTCCGAGCAGGCCCGCTCCGAGCGCCGGACCGGCGAACTCCCGCTCTGGCGCGAGCTGCTGGCCACCCCCGACCCGGTACTGGCGGACCGTCCGCTGGACCCGGCCCGGGACACCGCCGCCACCGCGCGGCAGGTGACGCTGTCGCTGCCGCACGAGGTGGCCGAGCCGCTGCTCGGCCAGGTGCCGGCGGTGTTCAACGCCACCGTCGAGGAGGTCATGCTCACCGGCCTGGCCCTGGCCGTCGCCCGCTGGCGCGCCCAGCGCGGCCGCGGCGAGGGCGGCGCGGTGCTGGTCGGCCTGGAGGGCCACGGCCGCGAGGAGATCGCGGACGGGGTCGACCTGTCCCGTACGGTCGGCTGGTTCACCAGCGTCCACCCGGTGGCCGTGGACCCGGGGCCGGCCCCCGGTGCCGCGCCCTGGCCCGACACCGACGGGCTCGGCACCGCGCTCAAGCGGGTCAAGGAGCAGCTGCGGGCCATCCCGGACAAGGGCATCGGCTTCGGCCTGCTGCGCCACCTCAATCCGGAGACGGCCGCCGAGCTCGCCCGACTGCCCGAACCGCAGCTCGGCTTCCGCTACCTGGGCCGGTTCGAGGCGGTCCGGACCCCGGAGGACTGGACCCCGGAGGACTGGACCCCCGCGCCGCAGGACGCCGGGACGCGGGCCGGCGGCGTCGGCGCGGACCCGCTGCGCCACGTGCTCGGGCTGACCGCGGCGGCCCGGGACCACCTCGGGGGCGCGCAGCTGGAGGCCGTCTGGACCTGGCCGGGCGACCTGCTCGACCGGGAGGAGGTCCAGCGGCTGGCCGGGCTCTGGTTCGACGCCCTGGTGGCGCTGGCCGAGTGCGCGGCCGGCCCCGGGGCCGGCGGCCTGACCCCCTCGGACGTGTCCCTGCTGGCGCTCTCGCAGGACGAGATCGACGAATTCGAAAGTGAACTGAGCTGATGGAAGGAAACAGGGGAAACGTGAGCAAGCCTGGGTTCGTCGACATCTGGCCGCTGTCCCCGCTGCAGAAGGGCCTGCTGTTCCACGCGCAGTACGACGATGACGGCGCGGACGTCTACGTCATCCAGATGGCCCTGGACCTGCGGCGGGAGCTGGACGCGGACGCCCTGCGCACCGCCGTGGCCGGGGTGCTGGCCCGGCACGACAACCTGCGGGCCTCGTTCCGCAACCGCGCCACCGGGGAGCCGGTCCAGCTGATCCTGCGGGACGCCGAACCGGACTGGTCCGAGACCGACCTCAGCCACCTGCCGGACGGCGAGCGGGAGGCCGAGCTCACCCGGCTGCTGGCCGCCGACCGGTCCCGCCGGTTCGACCTCACCCGGACCGCGCTTCGCTTCTCGCTGATCCGGCTGGCGCGGGCGGAGTACCGGTTCGTCTTCACCGCCCACCACATCGTGCTCGACGGCTGGTCCATGCCGCTGGTGCTGGGCGAGCTGATGGAGCTGTACAACAACGGCGGCGACAGCGCGGCGCTGGAGCCGGTCGTCCCGTACAAGGACTACCTGACCTGGCTGGCCGGGCAGGACCGGGACGAGGCCGAGCAGGCCTGGCGGCGGATGCTGGCCGGGGCCGAGCCCACCCTGGTGGCCGGCCCCACCACCAGTGGTGCCGCACTGCCCGTGCGGCTGGCCGAGGAGATCCGCCCGGAGCTCGCCGTCGCCGTGGCCGACCGGGCGCGCTCCCTGGGGCTGACGCTCAACAGCGTGATCCAGACCGCCTGGGGCATGGTGCTGGGCGGCCTCACCGGCCGCGACGACGTCCTCTTCGGCGAGACCGTCTCGGGCCGCCCACCGGAGCTGTCCGGGGTCGAGAAGATGGTCGGCCTGTTCATCAACACCCTGCCGGTCCGGCTGCGGATCGACGCCGGGCTCTCGCTCGCCGACCAGGCCCGCGCGCTCCAGGACGGGCAGGCGGACCTGATCGCCCACAAGCACCTCGGCCTCGCCGAGATCCAGCAACTACTGGGCAAGGGGCCGCTGTTCGACGCCCTCACCATCTTCGCCAACTACCCGGTCGACACCGACACCCTGTCGGACTCCGCGGAGGGCATGGGCGCGGTGGCGGCCAGCTCGGTGGACGCCACCCACTACGCGCTCAGCTTCGAGGGGACCTTCCGCGGCGACCGGATGGCGGTCCGCCTGGACCACCGGCCGGACGTGTTCGCCGAGGGCGCCGGCCGGGAGATCTTCGAGCGTCTGCTCACCGTGCTGACCGCCTTCGCCGAGGACCCCGGGCAGCCGGTGGGCTCGGTCCCGCTGTTCACCGATGCCGACCGGGCCCGGCTGGTGCGCGCCGCGCAGGCCCCGGCCCCGGTGGAGGAGACCGCGCCGGCCGCGGTGGCCGGAGCCGACGAGCCCCGGGACGAACGCGAGGCGCTGCTGGGCCGGCTGTTCGCCGAGGTGCTGGGGGTGGACTCGGTCGGGATCCACGACAGCTTCTTCGAGCGCGGCGGCGACTCCATCAGCTCCATCCAGCTCGCGCACCGCGCCCGCAAGGAGGGCGTGGCGCTGAGCCTGCGGGAGATCTTCGAGCACCGCACCGTCGCGCGGCTCGCCGCCCACGCCGGCGCGGGCCGCCCGGCGGCCGTGGTGGCCGCGGACGACGGCGTCGGCGAGGTCGGGCTCACCCCGATGATGCACTGGCAGCGCGAGCAGGGCGGCCCGGTGGACGCCTTCAACCAGACGATGACCGTCCCGGTCCCGGCCGGGCTGGACCTCGCGACGGTCCGGGCCGCCGTGCAGGCGCTGCTGGACCACCACGACGCCCTGCGCGCCCGGCTCGGCGGCGAGGGCGCCGACTGGCGGCTGGAGGTCGCCGCACGCGGCGCGGTGCGCGCCGAGGACTGCGTGGAGCGGGCCGAGGGCCACGACGAGCAGGCCGCCGTCGCCAGGACCCGCGCCGCCATGGAGCGGCTCGCCCCCCGCGAGGGCCGGATGCTCCAGGCCGTCTGGTTCGACGGCGGTGCGGCCGCCGAGGGCCGGCTCGCCCTGGTCGTGCACCACCTGGTGGTCGACGGGGTGTCCTGGCGCATCCTGCTGCCGGACCTGCACACCGCCCTGGCCGCGCTGTCGGCCGGCCGGCCGGTCAGGCTGGACCCGGTGCCGACCTCGTTCCGGCGCTGGACGGCCGAGCTGGCCCGCGAGGCGCACGCCGAGCACCGGACGGCCGAACTGGAGCTGTGGCACTCGATCCTGGCCACCGAGGACCCGCTGCTGACGGACCGTCCGCTCGACCCGGCCCGCGACGTGGTCGGCGTAGGACGGCAGCTCAGCATGGTGCTGCCCGCGCCGGTGACCGAGGCGCTGCTGGGCCCGGCGCCCGCGAGGTTCCACGCCGGCCCGGAGGAGGCGATGCTGACCGCCCTCGCCCTGGCGGTGGCCCGCTGGCGTTCCGAGCGCGGCCGCGGCGAGGGCAGCGCCGTGCTGGTCGGCCTGGAGGGGCACGGCCGCGAGGACATCCTGGACGGCGTGGACCTCTCCCGCACCGTCGGCTGGTTCACCACCCGGTACCCCGTCGCCGTCGACCCCGGCCGCGTCCCGCAGAGCGAACTGCGCGCCGGCGGCCCCGCCCTCGGCACCGCGTTCAAGACCGTCAAGGAGCAGTTGCGGGCCGTCCCCGACAAGGGCATCGGCTACGGCCTGCTGCGTCACCTCAATCCGGAGACGGCCGCCGGGCTGACCGGCCGGCCCGAGCCCCAGCTCGGCTTCAACTACCTCGGGCGGATGGGCACCGGCGACGCCGCCGACCTGCGCGAGGCCGGCACCGTCCGGGTGCGCGCGCTCACCGGCACCGGCGACGCGGCCATGCCGCTCGGGCACGTCCTGGAGCTCAACGCCGCCGCCCTGGACTACCCGGACGGCCAGCACCTGATCGCCACCTGGAGCTTCTCCGCCGAGCTGCTGGGCGACGAGGAGGTCGAGCGGATCGCCCGGCTCTGGTTCGAGGCCCTGGAGGCCCTGACCGTCCACGCCGCCGGTCCGGAGGCAGGCGGCCTCACCCCGTCCGACCTGCCGCTGGTCGCGGTCTCCCAGGACGTGATCGACCGCCTGGAGGCCGCCCCCGGCGGGCTCGCCGACGCCCTGCCGCTGTCCCCGCTCCAGCAGGGCCTGTACTTCCACAGCAGCTACGACGACTCGGCGGCGGACGTCTACACCATCCAGACGGTCCTGGAGCTGACCGGGCCCGTCGAGGCGGAGCCGCTGCGCAGGGCCGCTCGGGCCCTGCTGGCGCGGCACGACAACCTGCGGGCCCGCTTCGTCGAGGGCGAGGCCGGTCAGGTCCTCCAGGTGGTGCCGCGCGAGGCGGACGTCCCGTGGAGCGACGTCGACCTCGCCGGGCTGCCCCAGGGCGAGGCAACCCGCCGGGAGCAGGCCGTCCTGGCCGAGGACCGGGCGCTGCGCTTCGACCTCACCAGGGCCCCGCTGCTGCGCTGCACCCTGGTCCGCCTCGCCGAGGACCGCCATCGGTTCGTGCTGACCGTCCACCACCTGCTGCTGGACGGCTGGTCGATGCCGCTGGTGGTGCGCGAGCTGTTCCAGCTGTACACCGACTACCGCGACGGCGGCGACGGCGGCTCACTGCCGCCGGTCGTCCCGTACCGGGACTACCTGGCCTGGCTGGTGGCCCAGGACCGCTCCTCCGCCGAGGAGGCCTGGCGGGAGGCGCTGGCCGGCATCGAGGAGGTGACGCTGATCGCCCCCGGGGCCGCGGCCACCGTCCCGGCCCTGCCCGAGACCTGGGTGACCGACGTTCCGGACGGGCTGGCCGCCGAGCTGGCCGAGACCGCCCGTCGGAACGGACTGACCGTCAACACCCTGGTCCAGGGCGCCTGGGCGCTGGTGCTCTCCGCGCTCACCGGCCGGGACGACGTGGTGTTCGGCGCCACCGTCTCCGGCCGTCCGCCGGAGCTGGCCGGGGTGGAGAACATCGTCGGCCTGTTCATCAACACCCTGCCGGTGCGGCTGCGGATCGATCACGGCCTCTCGCTGGCCGCGCTGCTCCAGCGGCTGCAGACCGAGCAGGCCGCGCTGACGGCGCACCAGTACCTGAGCCTGGCCGACGTCCAGCGGCAGGCCGGCAGCGGCGAACTCTTCGACACCCTGGTGGTCTTCGAGAACTACCCGGTGGAGGAGGAGCCGCTGCAGCGCTCCGCCCGCGAGGTCGGCGTGGTCGACGCCGACGTGCGCGACGCGGTCCACTACCCGCTGGCCCTGCTGGCCGCACAGCGCGCCGACCGGCTCTCGGTGACCTGGGCGTACCGGCCGGACGTGCTGGACGAGGAGCGGGTGCGCGGCTTCGCCGACCGCTTCCTCGCCGTGCTGCGCGCCTTCGTCGCCGACCCCGGCCGACCGGTCGCGGCGCTCGACCTGCTCACCGCCGCCGAGCGGCGGCGGGTGCTCGTCGAGTGGAACGACACCGTGCCCCCGGTCGCCGATCGGTCGGTGACCGAGCGCTTCGAGGCGCAGGCGGCCCGCACCCCGGACGCCGTCGCCCTGATCGCCGGGGACCGGGAGCTGTCGTACGCGGAGCTCAACGCCCGTGCCAACCGGCTGGCCCACTGGCTGCGCGAGCGCGGCGCCGGGCCCGAGCGGTTCGTGGCCGTGCGGATGCCGCGCACCGCCGACCTGATCGTGTCGCTGCTCGCGGTGCTCAAGAGCGGCGCGGCCTACGTCCCGGTCGACCCCGCGTTGCCCCAGGAGCGGATCGCCCAGATCCTGGAGGACACCGAACCGGTCCTGACCCTCACCGGCTCGGAGGCGGCCGACCCCCGGCTGGCCGACTACCCGGCCACCGACCTGGGGGCGACCCGGCTGCCCGGGACCGCCGCGTACGTCATCCACACCTCCGGCTCCACCGGGCGCCCCAAGGGCGTGGTCGTCCCCGCCGGCGCGATGGCCGGCCTGCTGGCCGCGCTGGAGGAGTGGCTGCCGCTGACCGCCGCCGACCGGATGGCCGCGGTCTGCACCGTCGGCTTCGACGTCTCGGTGGCGGAGATCTACCTGCCGCTGGTCAGCGGCGCCGCCGTGGTGCTCGCCGACGCGGAGACCGTCAAGGACCCGGAGGAGCTGGCCGCCCTGCTCACCCGGACCGGAGTGACCGTGCTGGACACCGTGCCCAGCCTCTGGCACACCCTGGAGGCCACCGCCCCGGACGCCCTGCGCGGGCTGCGCAAGGGCGCCGGCGGCGAGGCGCTCCCGGACGGCCTGGCCCGTCGGCTGCTCGACCTCGGCGGCAGCCTGGTCAACCTGTACGGACCCACCGAGACGACCGTCTACGCGGCCGGCGCCCGGATCGACGGCGAGTCGCCGGTCACCATCGGCGGTCCGTTCGCCAACAGCAGGCTCTACGTGCTCGACGCGGCGCTGCGCCCGGTGCTGCCCGGCGTGCCCGGTGAGCTGTACATCGCCGGGGACGGCGTCACCCGTGGCTACCACCGCAGGCCCGGGCTGACCGCGGAGCGGTTCGTCGCCGACCCCTACGGCCCGGCGGGCGCCCGGATGTACCGCACCGGCGACCTGGTGCGCTGGACCGAGGACGGCCGGATCGACTACCTCGGCCGCACCGACTTCCAGGTGAAGCTGCGTGGGTTCCGGATCGAACTCGGCGACATCACCGAGGTGCTGAACCGCCACCCCGCCGTCGGCCAGGCCGTGGTGGGCGTGCGTGAGGACCGCCCGGGGGACCGCCGGCTGGTGGCCCACCTGGTCCCGGCCGGCGACGCCCGGCCGGACCAGGCCGAGCTGCGCGCGCACGTCGCGGCGGCCCTGCCCGAGTACATGGTGCCCTCGGCCTTCGTCGTCCTCGACGAGCTGCCGCTGACCGCCAGCGGCAAGGTCGACCGGGGCGCGCTGCCGGCCCCCGAGTCCGGCTCGGACGCGGACGCCCGCGAGCCCCGCACCGAGGCCGAGCGGATCCTCGCCGGGCTGTTCGCCGAGGTGCTCGGCGCCGAACGGGTCGGCGTGGATGACAGCTTCTTCCTGCTCGGCGGCGACAGCATCCTCACCATCCAGTTGGTCGGCCGCGCCCGTCAGGCCGGTCTCGACCTGTCCCCGCGGGACGTGTTCGCGCACAAGACCGTGGCGGCGCTGGCCGCGGCCGCGCAGCCGGAGCCGACCGCGGAGCCGGCCCCGCGCCCGACCACGCCGGTCGTCGGCGACGGCGTCGGAGACGTGCCGGTGACGCCGATCATCGACTGGCTTCGCGAACTGGGCGGCTCCATCGAGTCGTTCAACCAGACCATGTCGATGGCGGCCCCGGCCGGCCTGACCGCGGAGCTGGTCGAGCGGGCCGTGCAGGCCGTCCTCGACCACCACGACGCGCTGCGGATGACCCTGACCCGGATCGGCGGCGACATCGCCTGGTCGCTGGAGACCTCCGCGCCCGGGACCGTCCGCGCGGCCGACTGCCTGCACCGGGTCGACGTGGCCGCGCTGCTGCGCGGCGGGGCCACCGAGGAGGACCTCGACCGGATCGGCGCCGAGGTGACCACCGAACAGCAGGCCCTGCTCGACCCCGACCGGGGCCGGATGCTGCGCGTCGTCTGGTTCGACATGGGACCGGACAGTCCCGCCCAGCTCACCCTGATCGCGCACCACCTGGTGGTGGACGGCGTCTCCTGGCGCATCCTCATCCCGGACTTCGAGGCCGCCCTGCAGACGCTGCTGGCCGGTCACACGGTCGAGCTCGAACCGGTCGGCACCTCCTTCCGCAGCTGGGCCCAGCAGCTCAACTCGGCGGCGCTGGAACAGAACCGGCTGCAGGAGCTGCCGCTCTGGCGCGACATCCTCACCACCCCCGACCCGCAGCTCGCCGCCCGTCCGCTCGACCCGGAGCGCGACACCGTCGGCACCGCGTCGGTGCTCAGCCTCAGCCTGCCGCCCGCGATCACCGAGCCGCTGCTCGGAAGGGTCCCGGAGGCCTTCCGGACCGGTATCAACGACGTGCTGCTCACCGCGCTCGCTGTCGCCGTCGCCGACTGGCGGCGCGCGGCGGGCACCGGCGACGGCTCCGCCGTCCTGATCGACCTGGAGGGCCACGGCCGCGAGGAGATCCTGGCCGGGGTGGACCTGTCCCGCACCGTCGGCTGGTTCACCAGCAAGTACCCCGTCCGGCTCGACCCGGGCGAGCTGCCCGCCGACGAGCTGTTCGGCGGCGGGCAGGCCGCGGGCACGGCCCTGAAGCGGATCCGCGAGCAACTGCGCGCCATCCCCGACCGCGGCATCGGCTTCGGCCTGCTGCGGCACCTCAACCCGCAGACGGCCCGGGTGCTCGCCCGCTACCCGGAGCCGCAGATCGGCTTCAACTACCTCGGCCGGCTCGGCGCCGCCGACCCGAACCAGGGCGACCGGACCCGTCCCGTGGTCCAGCACCTGGCCGGTGCCCCGGACGCCGCGATGACGCTGCCGCACGTGCTGGACGTCAACGCCCGCACGGTCACCGACGAGGCCGGGCACTGGCTGGCCGCGTCCTGGACCTGGCCGAGCGAGCTGTTCACCGAGGACGCGGTCGCCGAGCTGGCCCGGGGCTGGTTCCGCGCCCTGGAGTCGCTGGTCGCCCATGCCGAGGGCACCCCGGACGCCGCCGGGATCAGCCCGTCCGACCTCACCCTGGTGAAGGTCAGCCAGGACGAGTTGGAGGGCCTGGAGCGCATCCAGCCCGGCCTGGTGGACGTCCTCCCGCTGGCCCCGCTCCAGGAAGGGCTGCTCTTCCACGCCCGCTACGACGAGCGGGGCGAGGACGTCTACAACCTCCAGACCGTGCTGGACCTGCGCGGCGAGCTCGACCCGGAGGCGCTGCGGGCGGCGGCCCGCGCGGTGCTCGGCCGGCACGACGTGCTGCGCGCGGGCTTCCGGTCCGGCGCCGCCGGACAGTCGCTGCAGGTCATTCCGCGCGAGGTCGGACTGCCGTTCACCGAACTGGACGTCTCCGGGCTCGACCCGGAACAGCGGGAGGCCGAAATCGTCCGGCTGACCGGCCGGGACCTGGCCGCCCGGTTCGATCTCGCCGTCCCGCCGCTGCTGCGCTTCACCCTGATCCGGGTGGGGGAGCAGGAGCACCGGCTGCTCTTCACCCACCACCACATCCTGCTGGACGGCTGGTCGGCCCCGATGGTGATGGCCGAGCTCTTCGAGCTGTACGAGCGCCGCGGCGACACCTCGGGCCTGCCCCCGGTGGTGCCCTACCGCGACTACCTCGGCTGGCTGGCCGGCCAGGACCGCGAGGCCGCCGAGAAGGCCTGGCGCACCGCCCTGGACGGACTGGAGGAGCCGACCCTGCTCGCACCGGCCCGCGCCGAGCGCGAGCCGGTGCGGCCCGAAGGCCACGAGGTCCGGCTGTCCGAAGAGGTCACCACCGCCCTGGCCGAGCAGGCCCGCCGACACGGCCTGACCAGGAACACCGTGGTCCAGGGCGCCTGGGCGCTGCTGCTGGCCGGCCTCACCGGCCGCGACGACGTCGTGTTCGGCGAGACGGTGAGCGGCCGGCCGGCCGAACTGCCGGGTGCCGAGACCATGGTGGGCCTGTTCATCAACACCCTGCCGGTGCGGGTCCGGATCGGCCGCGGCGACACCCTGCTGAGCCTGCTGAACCGGCTCCAGGACCAGCAGCTGGAGCTGCTCCCGCACAAGTACCTGGGCCTCGCCGAGATCCAGCAGTACGCCGGGTTCGGTGAACTCTTCGACACCGCCACCGTGTTCGAGAACTTCCCGGTGGACGCCGAGTCGCTCCAGGAGTCCGCCCAGGGCCTGGGGGTGGTCGAGGCGCGGCTGACCGAGGGCACCCATTTCGCCCTCGGGCTCTCGACCTCCGACAGCGCCCGCTCGCTCGGACTGAACGTCACCTACCGGCCCGACCTGTTCGACGCCACCCGGGTACGGAACCTCGCCGACCACCTGGTCCGGGTGCTGACCGCCTTCGCGGCCGACCCGGAGCGCCCGGTGGCCGACATCGACCCGCTCTCCCTGGAGGAGCGCCAGCGGGTGCTGGTGGAGTGGAACACCACCGGGCGCGAGGTCCGCCGCGACACCTTCGCGGAGCTGTTCCAGGCGCAGGTCGAGCGGGACCCGGTGCGCACCGCGGTGGTCCAGGGCGAGGCGGCCCTGACGTACCGGGAGCTCAACGAGCGGGCCAACCGCTGGGCCCGGCTGCTGATCGGCCGCGGCGTCGGCCCGGAGGACCGGGTGGCCGTCGCGCTGCGCCGCTCCACCGAGTGGCTCGCGGCGACCCTCGGCGTCCTCAAGGCCGGCGCGGTCTACGTGCCGGTCGACCCGGGGCACCCGGCCGACCGGATCGGCTACCTGGTCGAGGACGCCCGTCCCGCCGTGGTGCTGACCGCCTCCGACGACGCCGCGGCGCTCGCCGCGGCCGGGGTGACCGAGCCGCTGATCGTCGACGCCCCGGCGACCGTGGCCGAGCTGGCCGCGGCCGGGACCGACGACCCCGCCGACGATGACCGGAGGCGGCCGCTGCGCCCCGCCCACGCCGCGTACGCCATCTACACCTCGGGCACCACCGGCCGGCCCAAGGGCGTGCTGGTCCCGCACAGCGGCTTCGCGAGCATGGCCGGCGCGCACGCCGAGAACCTGGCCGTCGACCAGGACTCCCGGGTGCTCCAGCTGATCGCGCCGAACTTCGACGTCTCGGTCGCGGACCTCGCGATGACCCTGCTGAGCGGCGCCACCCTGGTATTGCCCGAAAGCCACCACCAGCCGGTCGGCGACGAGCTGACCGCCCTCGTCCGCTCCAGCGAGGCCACCCACGTCCAGCTCGCGGCCGGCACCCTGGCCACCCTCGACCCTGACGAACTCCCCACCCTGCGCACCCTGGTGACCGGCGGCGAACCGTGCCCGCCGGACCAGATCGCGATGTGGTCCGAGGGCCGCCGGATGATCAACGCGTACGGCCCGACCGAGACCATGGTCTGCGCCACCATGAGCCGCCCGCTCGCGGGTCGGGTGCAGCCCCCGATCGGTCGGCCGCTGTGGAACCGTCAGGTCTTCGTGCTCGACGGGCAGCTGCGCCCGGTCGCGCCGGGCGTGCCCGGTGAGCTCTACCTGGCCGGCGACGGGCTGGCCCGCGGCTACCTGGAGCGGCCCGCCCTGACCGCCGAGCGGTTCGTCGCGAACCCCTTCGGGATGCCGGGCGAGCGGTTCTACCGCACCGGTGACACCGTGCGCTGGACCGCGGACGGCGAGCTGGAGTACCTCGGCCGCACCGACGGCCAGGTCAAGATCCGCGGCTACCGGGTCGAACTCGGGGAGGTCGAGGCGGCCGTCGCCGCGCTCGACGGCGTCGAGCGGGTCGTGGTGCAGGCGCGCGACAGTGCCGAGGCCGGCCGACGGCTGGTCGCCTACGTGGTGCCCACCGACCCGGCCGCCTTCGACGGCCAGGCGATCCGCGACCGGGTCGCGGCGGAGCTGCCCGGGTACATGGTCCCGTCCGCCGTGGTGCCGCTGGAGCGGATCCCGCTCACCGGGCCGGGCAAGGTCGACTACCGGGCCCTGCCGGAGCCGGAGTTCCCTGCCGCGGACAGCGGCAGGGCCCCGCGCGACGAGCGGGAGCAGCGGCTCGGTGCGCTCTTCGCCGAGGTGCTCGGGCTGTCCGCGGTCGGCATCGACCACAGCTTCTTCGACCTGGGCGGGCACTCGTTGCTCGCCACCCGACTGGTCAACCGCATCCGGACCGCCTTCGGGGTGGAACTCCCGGTGCGGGCCGTCTTCGAGGCGCCGACCGTGGCGGCGCTGGCCGAGCGGCTGGAGGGCGCGGAGACCGCCCGCCCGGCTCTGGTCCAGGCCGACCGGCCGGACACCGTGCCGCTGTCCTACGCCCAGCGCCGGCTCTGGTACATGGACCGGACCAGCGGCGAGGCCCGGTACAACATCCTGCTGCCGCTGCGGCTGCTGGGCGACCTGGACACCGCGGCGCTGCGCTCCGCCCTGGCGGACGTGGTGGCCAGGCACGAGAGCCTGCGCACCGTCTTCCCGGTGTCGGACGGCATCCCGTGGCAGCGGGTGCTCACCCCGGAGGAGGTCGAAGTACCGCTGACGGTGGCCGAGTCGGCGCACAGTGAGCTGGACGGCGTACTCGCCGCCGCCTCCGACCGGGGCTTCGACCTGGCCACCGAGGCTCCGCTGCGCGGCCACCTGTGGCGGCTGGGCGAGCGCGAGCACGTCCTGCTGCTGGTGCTGCACCACATCGCCGGTGACGGCTCCTCGATCGCCCCGCTCGCCCGCGACCTGGCCACCGCCTACCGGGCCCGGATCGCCGGTGGCGCACCGGAGTTCACCCCGCTGCCGGTCCAGTACATCGACTACACGCTCTGGCAGCGGTCGGTGCTCGGCGACGAGGAGGACCCGGACAGCGCCGTGTCCCGGCAGCTGGCCCACTGGCGGACCGCCCTGGCGGACCTGCCGGAGGAGCTCAACCTGCCCTATGACCGCGCGCGTTCGGCCGAAGCGGCCGGCAGCGGCGGCGAGGTCCCGCTGCGGCTGACCGCGGAGCACGTCCGGCTGATCGAGGAGGTCGCCCGGGCCGCCGACGCGAGCACCTTCATGGTGCTCCAGGCGGCGGTGGCGGCCCTGCTCGGTCGGCTCGGCGCGGGGACGGACATCCCGCTCGGGTCGGTGATCGCCGGTCGCACCGACGAGGCCCTGGACGAACTGGTCGGCTTCTTCGTCAACACCCTGGTGCTGCGCACCGACATCTCCGGCCGGCCCGGCCTGCTGGAGCTGGTGCGCCGGGTCCGCACCGCCAACCTGGCGGCGTACGCGAACCAGGACGTCCCGTTCGAGCGGGTGGTCGAGGAGCTCAACCCGGTCCGCGCGGTGAACCGCAATCCGCTGTTCCAGGTCGCGATCAGCTACCAGAACAACGAGGAGGCGACGCTGGACCTGCCCGGGCTCGCCGTCTCGCCCCAGCCGTTCGGTACCAGCCAGGCCAAGTTCGACCTGTCCTTCAACTTCGCGGAGGAGCGCGACGCCGACGGCGCCATCGCGGTGCTCGGCGGGGTCGTCGAGTACAACAGTGCCCTGTTCGACGCGGACACCGTGGGCGCCGTCGCGGACCGGCTGGCCCGACTGCTCACGGCGGCCCTCGAGCGGCCGGAACAGCCTCTGGACGAGCACGAGTTGATGTCGGAACGGGAGAGCGCACTGCTGCTCCGCGAGGTCAACGACACCGGCCACGGGATTCCCGAGGGCACCGTCGCGGACGTCTTCGAGGACCGGGTGCGCCAGACCCCGCAGGCCGTTGCGGTGGTGGGGGAGGGGGCGCGGCTCAGCTACGCCGAACTCGACGCCCGGGCCAACCGGTTGGCCAACCACCTGGCCTCGCTCGGCGTCCGACCCGGCTCCAGGGTCGCCGTCCTGCAGGAGCGCTCGGTCGCGCTGGTGGTCTCCTTCCTGGCCGTCGCCAAGCTCGGGGCGGCCTACGTGCCGCTGGACTCCCGTTACCCGGCGGGCCGGCTGGAGCTGATCGTCGGCGAGGCGCGGTGCGCCGTCCTGCTGACCGACCGGGCCTCCTCGGGGACGGAGTTCCACCACGACGCCCTGGTGGTCGTGGTGGACGACGAGCCGGCGATCGAGGCACAGGACGCCTGCGCGCCCGCGGTGCGTCGGCACGGCGCCGAACTCGCCTTGGTCATCTACACCTCCGGTTCCACCGGGCGTCCCAAGGGCGTCGGGATCACCCACCGGGACGTGGTGGCGATGGCGAGCGACCACCGCTGGCTGACCGACCACGACCGGATCCTGGTCCACTCGCCCCAGGCCTTCGACGCGCTGTCCTACGAGGTGTGGGCGGGCCTGCTGGGCGGACACCAGCTGGTGGTCGCCCCGGCCGGACAGGTGGACCACGAGGCGCTCCGGGGCCTGGTCGCGGAGCACGGGCTGACCGCGGTGTTCGTCACCACCGCGCTGTTCAACCTGATGGCCGAACAGGGCGCGGACTGCTTCGCCGGGGTGCGGACCGTGCTGACCGGCGGCGAGCAGGTCTCGCCGACCGCGATCCAGCGGGTGCTGGACGCCTGCCCCGGCCTGGAGGTGGCGCACATGTACGGGCCCACCGAGGCCACCACCTACGCCACCCGGTTCAGCATCCGGGCGCCGTACCGGGTGGGCCGGACCGTGCCGATCGGCCGCCCGATGGACAACATGCGCGCCTACGTCCTCGACGAGCGGCTGCGCCCGGTGCCCCCGGGCGTCGACGGGGAGCTCTACGTGGCCGGCACCGGTGTCGCCCGCGGCTACCTCGACCGGCCGGGGCTGACCAGCGAGCGGTTCGTCGCCGACCCGTTCGACCCGGCCGGCGGCCGGATGTACCGCACCGGTGACCTGGTCCGCTGGGAGGCGGACGGGTACCTCACCTTCGTCGGCCGGGTCGACCACCAGGTGAAGATCCGCGGACTGCGGATCGAACTCGGTGAGATCGAGGCCGCCATCGACGCCCGGCCGGAGGTCGCCCAGGTCGTCGTGGTGGTGCGGCAGGACGAGTCCGGCAGCAAGCAGCTGGTGGCGTACGTGGTCCCGGCCGCCGGCGCCGAGACCGCTGACGCCGAACTCCGGGCCGCGGTGGCCCGGAACCTGCCCGAGTACATGGTCCCGGCCGCCTTCGTGGTGCTCGACGCGCTGCCGCTGACCGCCAACGGGAAGGTCGACCGGGGCCGGCTGCCGGCCCCCGACTTCGGCGCCCGGGCCGGCGGACGCGGGCCGCGCACCCCGCGCGAGGAACTGCTGTGCCAGATCTTCGCCGAGGTGCTGAAGGTGCCGCGGGTGGGCATCGACGACGGCTTCTTCGAGCTGGGCGGCGACAGCATCGTCTCCATCCAGCTGATGGGCCGGATCCGGTCGGTCTTCGGGGTCGAGCTGTCGAACCAGACCGTCTTCCAGACGCCCACCGTGGCGGGCATCGCGGAGCTGCTCGGCGCCGGCCCCGACGCGCAGGCGAACGGCTTCGACGTGGTGCTGCCGCTGCGCGCGACCGGCTCGCGACCGCCGCTGTTCTGCCTGCACCCGGTCGGTGGGGTCGGCTGGATGTACACCGGGCTGATGCGCCACCTCCACCGCGATCAGCCGCTCTACGCCGTCCAGGCGCGGGGCCTGGCCCAGGAGGAGCCGTTGCCGGCCGCGCTGCCGGAGATGGCGGCGGACTACCTGGAGCGGATCCGGGAGATCCAGCCGTCCGGCCCGTACCACCTGCTGGGCTGGTCGATGGGCGCGCTGCTGGCCCAGGAGATCGCCGTCCGGCTCCAGGAGCAGGGGGAGAAGGTCGCCCTGCTGGTCAACCTGGACCAGCCGCCGATGACCGAGGACCTGATGGGCGGCACGTTCGTGGCCGCCGACGACCAGAAGGTGCTCGCCGCGCTGCTGGACTTCGTCGGGCGCGACCCGGGCATGTTCGGCGACGGGCCGCTCGACCACGAGGAGGTCATGAAGGTCCTGCGGGAGGAGGGCAGTGCGCTGGCCACCTTCGACGAGGAGCAGATCATG
This sequence comes from Kitasatospora sp. NPDC058190, assembly GCF_042883685.1. Lineage (NCBI taxonomy): Bacteria > Bacillati > Actinomycetota > Actinomycetes > Kitasatosporales > Streptomycetaceae > Kitasatospora > Kitasatospora sp. NPDC058190. Next base: position 375 of record NZ_JBHVVI010000041.1, on the reverse strand, counting down.
CGGATCGGCCGGGTGACCAACAACAACTGGCACCTGACGGTCGGTCATCTGCCGCCGGTGTTCGACGGCGACCTGCTGCTGATCGCCGCGACCACGTCGGACGAACCCGCCGAGGACCGGGTCGCGGACACCGTCCGGCGGCTGTCGCCGTACGTGGCCGGCCGTGTCGAGGTGGCCGAAATCGACTGTGAGCACCGTCAGTTGCTCCATCCCGGCCCGCTGGCCGAGATCGGCCGGGTGCTGCGCGAGCGGCTGCGGGGCGACCTCGACTGACCGCCCCGGGCCGGGGTGGTGACCGCCGCCCCGGCCCGCCCGACCACCGGTGCCGCCCGTGCCCGTCACGGGCGGCACCGGGCCGTCGTTCCGGGCCCCGGC
>NZ_JBHVVI010000040.1:0-69331 GCF_042883685.1 Kitasatospora sp. NPDC058190 | reverse complement strand
CCGTCCAATACGCCGACTACACCCTCTGGCAAAACCACCTCCTCGGCGACCACCACGACCACAACAGCCTCCTCACCCAACAAATCACCTACTGGACAGCCCAGTTGGCAGACCTTCCGGAGGAGTTGGCGCTACCCGCCGACCGGCCGCGGCCGACGGTGGCGTCCTACCGGGGCGACTACCTGACGGTCGAGATGGACGCCCGGCTCCACCGGGCGCTGGACACCCTGGCCCGGCGCACCGGTGCCACGCTGTTCATGGTGCTCCAGGCGGGCCTGGCCGCTCTGCTGTCCCGGCTCGGCGCGGGCGACGACATCCCGATCGGCAGCCCGATCGCCGGACGCACCGACCAAGCCCTCGACGACCTCATCGGCTTCTTCGTCAACACCCTGGTCCTGCGCACCGACACCGCCGGCAACCCGACCTTCGAGGAGCTGGTCCGCCAGGTGCGGGAGACCGCGCTGAACGCGTACGCCAACCAGGACGTCCCCTTCGAATACCTGGTCGAGGTGCTCAATCCGCCGCGCTCGCTGGGCCGCCATCCGCTGTTCCAGGTGATGCTGGCCCTCCAGAACGCCCCCGAGAGCCGCTTCGAGCTGCCCGGCCTGGAGGTCGAGGTCGGCCAGGCCCGCACCGGCACCGCCAAGTTCGACCTGTTCTTCAGCCTGGCCGAGCACCGGGACGAGAGCGGCGCGCCGGCCGGCGTCGAGGGTGCGGTCGAGTACGCCTCGGACCTCTACGACGCCGAGACCGTGCGCGGCCTGTTCCGCCGCTGGACGCGGCTGCTGGAGGAGGTCGCCGCCGACCCGTCGCAGCGGCTCGGGGAGATCGAGGTCCTGGACGCCGCCGAGCGGCGAGCGTTGCTGCACGACCGGAACGCGACGCGCCGCGAGGAGGGCAGGTCCGTCCCGTTCGTCGAACTGTTCGCCCGGCAGGCCGGATCGACGCCGGACGCCCCCGCCGTGCTGGCCGGCGACGAGGTGCTGAGCTACGGGGCGCTGCACGAGCGGTCGACCCGGCTGGCCCACGTCCTCGCCCGGCGCGGAGCCGGTCCGGGAGGGCTGGTAGCGGTGGCGATGCCGCGCGCGGCGGACCTGGTCACCGTCCTGCTGGCCATCGCCAAGACCGGTGCCGCCTATGTCCCGTTGGACCCCAAGCATCCGGCGGCGCGGACCGGGCTGATCCTGCGGGAGGCGCGCCCGGCCCTGATCGTGGGCACTGGGCCGTCCTTGGCGGACCTGCCGGACCTGCCCGACGCCACGTCGGCGGTGTCGCTGGACGACCCGGACGTCCAGGCCGCGATCGCGAGCGCGCCACGGGACGGGCTGCCGGGCCCGGCGGTCGGACCACGCGACGCCGCGTACGTGATCTTCACCTCCGGGTCGACCGGACGGCCGAAGGGCGTCGTCGTCGAGCATGCGGCGCTGACCAACCTGCTGCTCGGTCTGCGCGACCTCGTGCCGATGGGAGCCGAGGACGCCTTGCTCGCGGTGACCACGGTCGCGTTCGACATCGCGGCGCTGGAGCTGTACCTGCCGCTGATCAGCGGCGCGCGGGTCGTCCTCGCCGCCGAGGAGACCGTCACCCGCCCCGCCGCCCTGGTCGATCTGATCCATCGCACCGGTGTGACGGTGTTGCAGGCGACGCCGTCCTGGTGGCAGATGGTCGCGTCACACGACCTCGACGGTCTGCGCGCACTGCGGATCCTGGTCGGCGGCGAGGCGCTGCCGGCCGCCCTGGCCGACCGGCTGCGCACCGTCGGTCGCGAGGTGTTCAACGTCTACGGACCGACCGAGACGACGGTCTGGTCGACGGCCGCCGCGCTGACCGGCCGGACCGGCACCGCGATCGGCCGCCCGATCCGCAACACCCGGGTCTACCTCCTGGACGAGTGGCTCCAACCGGTGCCCTCCGGCTCGATCGGCGAGCTGTACGTCGCCGGCGACGGGCTGGCCCGCGGCTACCTCGGCCGGCCGTCCCTGACGGTCGGGCGCTTCACCGCGGACCCGTACGGCCCCGCCGGCACCCGCATGTACCGCACCGGCGACCTCGCCCGCTGGACCCCCGACGGGCAGCTGGAGTTCATCGGCCGCTCGGACCACCAGATCAAGCTCCGCGGCTTCCGGATCGAGCTGGGCGAGGTGGAGTCCGTGCTCGCCGCCCACCCGGAGGTCGCCCGGACCGCCGCCGTGGTCCGCGAGGACCGGCCGGGCGACCGGCGCCTCGTGGCCTACGTCGTGCCCGACACCGAGGGCGCGGCCGCCGACGCGGGCCGGCCGCTCGACGACGAACAGGTCGACGCCTGGCGGGACCTCTACGATGCGCTGTACGCCTCGTCCGGCCCCGCGCCCTTCGGCGAGGACTTCGCCAGCTGGAACAGTAGCTACGACGGCCGGCCCGTGCCGCTCGACGAGATGCACGAGTGGCGCGACCGCACGGTGGAGCGGATCCGTGAACTGCGGCCGCGGCGCGTCCTGGAGATCGGCGTCGGCACCGGCCTGCTCCTGTCGCGGCTGGCCCCGGACTGCGAGGAGTACTGGGGCACGGACATCTCGCCGTCGGTGATCGGAACGCTGCGCGGGCACGTGGCAGCCGACCCGGAACTCGCCGACCGGGTCCGGCTGCTGGTGCAGGCCGCGCACGAGGACGAGGGGCTGCCCGCGGGGCACTTCGACGTGGTCGTCCTGAACTCGGTGATCCAGTACTTCCCGAACGCAGGCTACCTGGAGCGCGTGATCACCGCCGCGCTGCGGCTGCTCGCCCCCGGCGGCGCCGTCTTCCTCGGCGACGTCCGGAACCTGCGCCTGCAACGCACCTTCGCCACCGGCGTCCAGGTCGCCCGCCGGGGCACCGGCGACGGCCCCGACGAGCTGCGCCGGGCGGTCGAGCACGGTGTGATCCTGGAGAAGGAACTCCTGGTCGATCCGGAGTTCTTCACCGTGCTGCAGGGCCGGGTCCCCGAGCTGGTCGGGCACACGATCCAGGTCAAGCGCGGCCGGGCGCAGAACGAGATGACCCGCTACCGGTACGACGTCGTGCTGCGCAAGAAGGGTGGCCCCGTACATCGGATCGGCTCCGCCACGCCGCTGTCCTGGTCCGCCGATGGCTTCGCCGCGCTGGCCGCGCTGCTGGGCGGCGAACGGCCCGCGGCCGTGCATCTGACCGGGATCCCGAACGGGCGGATCGCACACGAGGCGGCCCTCGCGAAGGCGGTCCGGGACGGCACCCGCCTGCCCGACGCGCCGGCCGGCGGCGGGGTCGAGGCCGAGGACCTGTACGATCTGGCGGCCGAGCACGGTGTCCGGGCGTGGGTCACCTGGTCGGCGTCCGACCCGAACGCCCTGGAGGCCGTCTTCACGGTCGTCGGCGTCGACCTTGACGCGGACACGGTCGCGATCCCGCCGGTGGACCTCTACCGGCCGGCCGTCTCCCCGGCGTCCCGGGCCGCTCTCGCGTCCTTCACCAACAGCCCGCTGACCGGACGCGACACCGGCGCCCTCATCGGCCGCCTGCGCGAGCACGTCCGCGAGCAGCTGCCCGACTACATGGTGCCGTCGGCGTTCGTCCTGCTGAACGCCCTGCCGCTGACGCCCAACCGCAAGCTCGACCGGGCGGCGCTGCCCGCGCCGGACCTCGTGGTGAGCGGTTCCGCCCGCGAGGCACGCACGCCGCAGGAGCAGATCGTCTGCGACCTCTTCGCCCAGGTGCTCGGCCTGGCCCGGGTCGGCGTGCACGACGGCTTCTTCGACCTCGGCGGCCACTCGCTGCTGGCGACCCAGCTCATCGCCCGGCTGCGCGCGATGTTCGGCGTCGAACTGCCGTTGCGCGTGCTGTTCGAGGCCGCCACCCCGGCCGGCGTCGCGGCCCGGCTCGACGAGGCGGGCACGGCCCGCACGGCGCCGGTGCGCCGGGAGCGTCCGGAGGTGCTGCCGTTGTCGTTCGCCCAGCGCCGGCTCTGGTTCATCCACCAGATGGAGGGGCTCGGCGGGGCCTACAACATCCCGCTCGGCCTCAAGCTGACCGGCACGCTCGACCGGCAGGCCCTCCAGGTCGCGCTCACCGACGTCGTCGGCCGGCACGAGAGCCTGCGCACGGTGTTCCCGGACGAGGGGGGAGTGCCTCGGCAGGTCATCCTCGCGCCGGAGTCGGCGGACGTGCGCCTGCACGACCGGACGGTCACGGGGGAGGAGCTGCCGGCGGCGCTGGAAGCGGCCGCGCGGTACGCGTTCGACCTGGCCACCGAGCCGCCGATGCGCGCGGAACTGTTCCGGCTGGCCGAGGACGAGCACGTCCTGCTGCTGGTGGTGCACCACATCGCGGGCGACGGCTGGTCGCTCGGCCCGCTCGCCGCCGACCTGGCCCGGGCGTACGCCGCGCGCACGGCCGGGGCGGCACCGGACTGGGACGACCTGCCGGTCCAGTACGCCGACTACACGCTCTGGCAGAACGAGTTGCTCGGGGACCAGGACGATCCCGACAGCCTGCTCGCCCGTCAGCTCGCCCACTGGACGGAGCACCTTGCCGGAGCGCCGGCGGGGCTGGAGCTGCCCACGGACCGGCTGCGGCCGGCGGTCGCGTCCTACCGCGGCGACTACGTGACCGTGCGAATCCCGGCCGAGCTGCACGCGCGGCTGACCGACCTTGCGCGCGGCTGCGGCGCGACCCTGTTCATGGTCCTCCAGGCGGGCCTGGCGGGCCTGCTGAACCGGCTCGGCGCCGGCACCGACATCGTCACCGGGAGCCCGATCGCCGGGCGCACCGACCAGACACTGGACGAGCTGGTCGGCTTCTTCGTCAACACGCTGGTGCTGCGGACCGACCTGTCCGACGATCCGACCTTCGAGCAGCTGGTCGGCAGGGTGCGGGAGACCGCGCTGGCCGCGTACGCGCACCAGGACGTGCCGTTCGAATACCTGGTGGAGAAGCTCAACCCGCCGCGCTCGCTCGGCCGGCACCCGTTCTTCGGCGTGATGTTCGCCCTCCAGAACGCCTCGGAAGGCACCTTCCAGCTCCCCGGCCTACGCGTCGAGGCCGCCCCCGGGCGCACTGGCACCGCCAAGTTCGACCTCTTCTTCAGCCTCGCCGAGCAGCGCGGCCAGGACGGTTCGGCGGTCGGCATCACCGGCGTCGTCGAGTACGCGAGCGACCTGTACGACGCCGCGACCGTGCGCGACCTCTTCGCACGGTGGGTCCAGCTGCTGGAGTCGGCGACGGCGGGCCCGGACCGCCCGGTCAGCAGGCTGGAGCTGCTGGCCGCGCACGAGCGGCACGAGATGCTCGCCGCCGCGGTCGGCCCGGCGATGGCGACCGGGACGGCCGGACTCCCCGAGTTGTTCGCCGCCCGGGTTGCGGCGGCCCCGGACGACGTCGCGGTGGCCGACCAGGACGGCTCCCTCAGCTTTGCCGAACTCGACCGCTGGTCCGCCCGGTTGGCCGCGGTACTGGCCGAGCACGGGGTCACCCGGGGCAGCACGGTGGCGCTGCTGATGCAGCGCTCGCCCGTGCTGGTCGCGGCGATCCTCGCGGTACTGCGGGCCGGGGCGGCCTACGTCCCGCTCGACTCCCGCTATCCGGCGTCCCGGCAGCGGCTGGTCCTGGAGGAGACGGGCGCCGTGCTGCTACTCACCGACCCAGCCTCCCGGGCTGAGGTCGGCGACTACGGCACCCCGGTCCTGGCGCTCGACCCGAAACCGGTTTCCACGTCGGACGCGCTCGACGCGGCCCTGCCGCCGGAGGTGCAGACCGCCGGGGACGATGCCGCGTACATCATGTACACCTCCGGCTCGACGGGCCGACCCAAGGGAGTCGTCGTCACCCACCGCAACATTGCCGACTTCGTCGCCGACCCGTGCTGGCAGGGCGGCGCCCAGCGCCGGGTGCTGCTGCACTCGCCCCTCGCGTTCGATCTGTCGACGTACGAACTCTGGGTGCCGCTGCTGACCGGCGGGCGCATCGAGCTGGCCCCGCCGGGAGAGCTCGATGCCCACACCCTGGCCGACGTCATCGTGCGTCGGGGCATCACCTCGCTCTGGCTGACCAGCTCGCTGTTCAACCTGATGGTCGATCTGGAGCCCGAGTGCTTCGCGGCGGTCGAACAGGTCTGGGCCGGCGGTGAGCCGGTCTCCGTCGCCTCCGTGCGGCGGCTGCTGGACCTCTTCCCGCAGCTCCTGGTGGTCGACGGCTACGGCCCCACCGAGGCGACCACCTTCGCCAGCTACCACCCGGTGCCCGCAGCCGACGCTGCCGCGCTCGGGACGTCGGTGCCGATCGGGCAGCCGATGGCGAACATGGGTACTTATGTGCTCGACGCCGCGCTGCGGCCGGTCCCGCCGGGCGTGGTCGGCGAGCTGTACCTCGCCGGGACCGGGCTCGCCCGTGGCTACCTCAGCCGGCCGGGCCTGACCGCCGAACGGTTCATCGCCTGCCCCTACGGACCGCCCGGCCTGAGCATGTACCGCACCGGCGACCTCGCGCGGTGGACCCCGGACCACGTGCTGGAGTACGCGGGCCGCGTCGACCAGCAGGTGAAGCTGCGCGGCTTCCGGATCGAGCCCGGCGAGATCGAGGCGGCCCTGCTGGAGCACCCGGGCGTCACCCAGGTCGCGGCGGTGATGCGCCGTGACGTCGCCGACGAGGCCCAACTCGTCGCCTACGTCGTGGCGGGGACCTCCGAACGCGACCGGCAGGTCGAGGCCGAGCAGGTCGGCGAATGGCTGGAGGTGCACGACTCCCTGTACGCACCCGAGCGCGACCAGGCCCTCGGGGAGGACTTCACCGGCTGGACCAGCAGCTACGACGGTCAGCCCATCGCCGGCCACGCCATGCGGGAGTGGCGCAGGCACACCGTCGACCGGATCCGGGAGCTGAACCCGACGCGGATCCTGGAGATCGGCGTCGGCACCGGCCTGCTCCTCGCCCGCCTGGCGCCCGACGTGCGGGAGTACGTCGGGACGGACTTCTCCGCGCCGGTCGTCGATGCGCTGCGGCGGCGGCTCGCGGCCGAGCCCGCGTCGGCCGACCACGTCCGGGTGCTGACCCTGGCCGCGCACGAACTCGACGGTCTGCCGGACGGCCACTTCGACACCGTGGTGCTCAACTCGGTGGTCCAGTACTTCCCGAACGCCGACTACCTGGCCGACGTCCTCGGCGCCGCGCTCCGGCTGCTGGCCCCCGGCGGCTCGGTCTTCGTCGGCGACGTCCGCAACCTGCGGCTGCTCGACGCCTTCGCCGCCGGGGTGCAGGCGAGCCGGCTCGGCACCCACGACCTGTCGGCGCTGCGCGACGCCGTCGCCCAGGCGACCCGGCTGGAGAACGAACTCCTCATCGACCCGGACTACTTCACCGCGCTCCGGGCCCGACTGCCGGAACTGGGCGAGGTGTCGGTCCGGCTCAAGCGGGGCCGCCACGACACCGAGCTGACGCGCTTCCGCTACGACGTGGTGCTGCGCAAACGGACCCCCGCCCCTGAAACCCCTACCGCCGACATCCTGGCCCCCGACACCGTGGACTGGGCGGGCTCGGGCGGCCCGGCCGGGGTGGCGGAGCGGCTCGGGACCGCCCGGCCCACCGCGCTGGTCGTCACGGACGTGCCCAACCCGAGGGTCACGGCCGACGTGGCGCTCGCCAACGCGCTGCGCTCCGGCGAGGTGTCGCCCGCCCCCGACGCCGAGACCACGGTCGACGACTGGTACGAGCTGGGGGAGCGGCTGTCCTACCGGGTCGCCGTCACCTGGTCCGGCACCGCCAGGGACCGGATGGACGTGCTGTTCGCCGAGGCCACCGCGCTGAACAGGGCGACGGACCCCCTGCCGATCACCCTCGGATCGGTGTCGTCCGCCGCCGCGGTGGACGGGACCGCGACCCGCGAGCCGGCGGGCCGTTTCACCAATGACCCGACCGCGGCGCGCGGCGACGCCGCGCTGGTGGCCTCGTTGCGCGAGCTCGCCCAGGACCGCCTGCCCGCCTTCATGGTGCCGTCGGTGTTCGTCCCGCTGGACGCGCTGCCGCTGACCCCGAACGGCAAGCTCGACCGCGCCGCACTGCCCCGGCACGATCCGCGCACCGGCGCGGCCGTGCGGCCGCCGAGCACGCCGCACGAGCAGGTGCTGTGCGAGCTGTTCGCCGAACTGCTCGGCGTGCCCTCGGTCGGGCTCGACGACAACTTCTTCGACCTCGGCGGCCACTCCCTGCTGGCCACCCGCCTGATCGCCCGCATCACCGCGGCTCTCGGCGTGGACTTCGGCCTGCGGGCCCTCTTCGAGTCGCCGACCCCGGCCGGCGTGGCGAGTCGCCTGGAGATGGGCGACGCCGACGGCGGCTACGAGGTCATCCTGCCGCTGCGGGCCACCGGCAACGAGCCGCCGATGTTCTGCGTGCATCCCGGCGGCGGCATCGGCTGGTCCTTCATGGGCCTGATCCGGCACCTCGGGCCCGACATCCCCGTCTACGCGGTGCAGGCGCGCAGCCTGGCGCGGCCCGAGGAGAAGCGCCCGACCACGATGGAGGAGATGGCGGCCGACTACGCGGACCACGTCGAGGCGACCTACCCCTCCGGGCCGTACCGGGTGCTGGGCTGGTCGTTCGGCGGGCTGGCGGCGCACGCCCTCGCCACGGAGCTGCAACGGCGCGGCCGGAAGGTCGAGTTGCTGACGGTGCTCGACGTCCACCCCGGCTGGCTGGGCCTGAGCCACGACGACGTGCCCGACCTGGACGACCAGAACATGCGGCCGCACCTGGAGTACCTGATGCGGCTGGTGGGCATCGACCCGGAGCTCTTCGACGACGAGGCCTTCGTCTTCGAGGAGGTCATGAAGCTGCTGCGCAGCCGGGGCAGCGCCCTGGGCGCCCTGGACGAGGACCGGCTGCGGTCGATCATGGCGATCTCCGCCAACAACAACCACCTGATGATCGACTACCGGCCGGCGGTGTTCGAGGGGGACATCCTGCTCGTCGCCGCCACCGACCAGTCGGACCCCGGGGCCACTGCCGCCGCCTGGGCGCCGTACCTGACCGGGGAGGTCCGGACCTGCGTCGTCCCCGGCGACCACGGCACCCTGCTGACCCGTCCGGGTTCGCTGGTCCAGGTCGGCGCCGCCATCTCCGGGGCGCTGGCCGAGAAGCGTCCCACGACCACCCGGGCGCCGCTGAGCCGGGCCGAACTGGACCGGCAGTACTCGCCGAGCCGTCTGGTGGCGAGCCTGGCGCACTACCTCGACGAGTACGCCGACCTCAGCGCCGAGGCCCGTCGGGCACCGGACGTGCGGACCGGGCTGCGCTACGGCCCCGGGGCCGCGGAGTTGCTCGACTTCTGGCGGGCCGGGCGAGAGCCCGCGCCGGTGCAGATCTTCGTGCACGGCGGCAACTGGCAGGACCTCACGGAACGCAGCTCGGCGTTCGCGGCCCTGCCGTTCCGCCGCGCCGGCGCCGCGTTCGCCGCCGTCGGGTACGGCCTCGCCCCGGACACCCCGTTGGACGAGATCGTGGCCGGCATCCGCCGCTGCGTCCGCTGGATCCACGAGCACGCTGCCGAACTCGGGGTCGACCCGAAGCGGATCCACCTCAGCGGCACCTCGGCGGGCGCCCATCTCGCCGCGATGGCCCTGGTCCCGGGCGGGCCGGGCGATCCCGGGGTGGCCGGCCTGCTGGCCGGGGTGACCATGCTCAGTGGCATCTACGACCTCGACCCGATCAGCCGCTGCTACGTCAACGAGGCCCTGCGGCTGGACGCGGACGGGGTGCGCCGCAACAACCCGGCCGCGCTGCTGCCGGCCGCGCTGCCGCCCGTCGTGGTGGCGCGCGGTGGGATCGAGACGGAGGAGTACGTCCGGCAGCACGACCTGATGGCCGACGCCCTGCGCCGCCGGGGCGCCCTCGCCGAGGGCATCGTCGAACCCGCGCGCAACCACTTCGACCTGCCCTACGACCTGGCCGATCCGTCGACGCCGCTCGGCCACGCCGTCCTGACCCGGATGGGGCTGCTCGACCACGACCGGCCGGGCGACCGGGACGGCCAGGACGACCGGTCCGTGGACCGACCCGGCGACCGACGACCCACGGAGGGGACGGCACGATGATCGACGGACGCACACCGCTGGCGGTTCGCTTCGACGGCACCCGGGAGGAGGCCGAACAGTACGACCGGGCCGACCCGCTCGGGTTCCTGCGCGAGCGGTTCGCGCACCCCGATCCGGACCTGATCTACCTGGACGGCAACTCGCTCGGCCGTCTCCCGGTCGACACCCCGGACTTCCTGGCCGACGTCGTCCGCAACGGCTGGGGCCGTGGCCTGATCCGGTCCTGGAACGACTGGATCGACTGGGGCCGCCGGATCGGCGACCGGCTCGCGGAGCACGTCCTCGGCGCCGGCCCGGGGGAGGTAGCGCTCTCCGACTCGACCACCGTGAACCTCTACAAGCTGGCCTGGGCGGCGCTCGACCTCGCCCCGGACCGGCGCACCCTCGTCGTCGACGCGGACGACTTCCCCACCGACCGGTACGTCGCCCAGGGGCTGGCCCGGCAACGCGGCCTCGCCCTGCGCACGGTGCACTCCGACATCGACCGGGGGATCGATCTCGACCGGCTCCGGGCCGTGCTCGACGACGATGTCGCCCTTGTCGTCCTGTCCCACGTCGCCTACCGCAGCGGGGCGTTGGCGGATATGGCCGCGATCAACCGGATGGCCCACGAGGTCGGGGCGCTGGTCCTGTGGGACCTCTCGCACGCGGCCGGGGCGGTGCCGGTCCGGCTCACCGAGGACGGCGCGGACCTCGCGGTCGGCTGCACCTACAAGTACCTCAACGGCGGCCCCGGTTCGCCTGCCTTCCTCTACGTGCGGCGCTCATTGCAGCCGCGGCTGCGGCAGCCGATCCAGGGCTGGTTCGGCCAGCGCGACCAGTTCGCGATGGGGGCGGAGTTCGACCCCATCGGGACGATCGACCGGTTCCTGGCGGGAACACCGCCGATGCTCTCCACGGCCGCGCTGGTGCCCGCACTGGACCTGGTCGAGGAGGCGGGCATCGACCGGCTGCGCGCCAAGGGCCGGCTGCTCGGGGAACTCACCGCGGACCTCGCGGCTCGCTGGCTCGAACCGCTCGGTTTCCGCCTGGCCTCGCCCGAGGAGCCGGACCGGCGCGGCTCGCACCTCACGCTGTGGCACCCGGACGCCTGGCGGATCTGCCGGGCGCTGGCCGAGGAGGCGGGTGTCGTCTGCGACTACCGGGAGCCGGACCGGCTCCGGATCGGGCCGTCCCCGGCGTACACCCGCTTCACCGACGTGTGGGACGCCCTCGACCGCACCAGGACACTGGTGGCCGACGGCCGGCACACCCGCTGCTCCCGCGAGAAGGCGCGCATCACCTGACGCCTACCGCCCGTCATGGGCGGACGCCCCGGCGACAGTTCTCCGGACCGCATCCCTCGGGAGACGCAAAGCTGTGAGTACCCGGCAGATTTCCACGTTCCTCCTCGCGCTGGCGCTGATCGCGCTCCTCGCGTACGCCGCCGGCGCCCTGGCCCGGCGGCTGCGGCAGCCACCGGTCATCGGCGAGGTGCTCCTCGGCGTGCTGCTCGGCCCGACCCTGCTGAGCGGGGCCGTCTCGGACACGCTGTTCCCCGCGGACATTCGCCCCTTCCTGACCGCGCTGGCCAACATCGGCGTTGCCCTCTTCATGTTCACCGTGGGCGCGGAACTCGACGCCGACCTGATGCGGGGGCGCCGGGTGGTGGCCGGAACCGTGGCGGCCAGCTCCGTCGCCCTGCCCTTCCTGCTCGGTGCGCTCCTCGCCCTCTACCTGTTAGACCGTCACCCGACCGACAGCCGCACGGGATTCGTGCTGTTCATGGGCGCCGCGATGTCGGTCACCGCGTTCCCCGTCCTGGCCCGCATCCTCACCGACCGCGGCCTGCAACGCACCTGGCTGGGAGCCGTCGCGCTCGCCTGCGCCGCGATCGACGACGTGCTCGCCTGGACGCTGCTCGCCGTGGTCGTGGCGATCGGAGGAGCCGGCGCCGGGTCGCAGTGGCTCCTGCTGCTGTTCGTCCCGTACGTGCTGCTGATGTTCACGGTCGTCCGGCCCCTGCTCCGCCGCCTGCTGGAGCACCGACGGGTGGTCGATCCGGACCGGCCGACCGCGATGGTCGTCACGCTCGTCGGCCTGCTGGCCTCCGCCGCCTTCACCGAGTGGATCGGCCTGCACTTCATCTTCGGCGCGTTCCTCTTCGGGGCGGTCATGCCGCGACGCACCAGGGCGGGCGAGCCGTCGAAGGTCACCGGTCAGGTCACGGAGCGGATCTCGTACCTGAACGACCTGCTCCTGCTGCCCATGTTCTTCATCGTCGCGGGTCTGAAGGTGAACCTGTCCGGCACCGACGGCACCGGCCTGGTGGAACTCGGCCTCATCCTGGCCGTGGCGGTGGGCGGGAAGTTCATCGGCGCCTTCGTCGCCGCGCGGGCCACCGGGATGAAGAAGCGGCCGGCGAGCGCGCTCGCCGTCCTCATCAACACCCGCGGCCTGACCGAGCTGATCATCCTCACCGTCGGCCTCCAACTCGGGGTGCTCGACGGGAAGCTGTACTCCACCATGGTGGTGATGGCCCTCGTCACGACGGCGATGGCCGGTCCGCTCCTGCACCTGATCTATCCGGTGCACCCGGCGTCGCCGACGCCGGAGCCGAGCGAACCCGTGGCCCACGAGGTGACCCGATGACGCGGTGGTGACACCGCGCCGCCGGCGCCCCGTCCGTCCCGCCCGCGTCCCCACCCGTCCCGCCGGCGGGACAGCCCCGCACGTCGCCCGCGATTCCGACCGGATTTTCGGTCCGGATTCGGGCGGGTCCTTCCCCGAGCGATTTCCGCCGCGCCGCGGGATCGCTCTCCGGTGCCGTATCCGCGCGCGGGCGGCGGACTTCCTCCGCTGCCCGGTGCTGGCTAGGGTGATTCCCGGAACTGCTGTTCGCAAGAAATGCGTTCGTCTGTCGCCGTACTCAGGGAGCAGTGAATGTCCAACCCTTTCGATGATCCCGATGGCACTTTCCTCGTGCTCGTCAACGAGGAGGGCCAGCACTCGCTCTGGCCGGCTTTCGCCGAGGTTCCCGGTGGCTGGACCGTGGCCCTCGCCGAAACCGATCGGCAGTCCTGCCTGGACTACGTCGAAGAGCACTGGACCGACATGCGCCCGCTGAGCCTCGTGCGCCAGATGGGAGAGGCATGATGGGAAATCCCACTATGGAGCAGCTCCTGCTGCGCGAGGAGGACCTCGAGGAGTCGTTCTTCGGCGAGGAGCCGAGCGTCGCGTACGACCCCGTCTTCCTCTCCGGCGACGAGTCCGGCAAGGTCCTCATCGACCTGATCAACCTGCTCACCCGCGGTACACATCCCGAGGCGACGGACCACGCCTCCGCGCTGTTCACCAGCGTCGTCGGGTCTGTGGTCTTCCACCACGTCACGCGGTTCGGCAACGGCACCGCGCGGCAGATCTTCGCGACGTTCGCGACGGCCCTCGACAGCTGTGACAGCTACCGCATGCAGCTGAACGACGGGATGCAGTTCGACGTCACGAAGGACACCGTGGAGCCGCTGGCGGGCGACGACGACGTCCTCGTCACGCGGTGGGTGACCACCTCGGAGGAGTACCGGATCGAGGGCTCCTGGGCGGTCGCCGTCAAGGGTGACGTCCTCTCCTTCGTCAACGTGCGCGACCCCGACAGGTCCGAGATCCACCGGCTGACCCGGGTGGCCCTCGACCGCATCACGGGCGGCGCGGACGCGGCCTGACGGCACGGTCGGACAAGCGGGGCGGGCTCCGCGGCTACGAGCGGTAGCCGTAGACCCGCTCCGCCTGCCGGTAGGCCTCCACCCGCACCTGGTCGTCGCCCTCGGCGTTCTGCGGCGTGTAGTACTTCCCGAACTTCTCCCGGTACTTCTCGAACCAGTGCCGGTGGTCGGCCAGGAAGAAGATGTCGTGCAGCGCGATCGCACGTATCGCGAGCACCGCCACCGGCGCCCGGCTCACGGCGAAGTGCGGGTTCCGCGCCGCCGGCACCTCGCAGTTCTCGTGGAACTGGCCGACCATCAGACCCTTCGCGACGAACTCGTCCTTCACCCGGGTCTGGGCCTCGTCGAGCAGCTTGGTGTCCTCCGAGCGGAGATCCGGAAGGGCCACCACCATCGCGCGGAGCATCGGATTCCTGCCCTGCCAGGAGACCAGCCCGTACTCGCGCATGCTGCTCCGGGCGATCTCCTCGATCAGTTCCAGGGTCGGCGAGTGCCCGACGAACCTGGTCCGGATCTCCATGGTCCGGTTCTTGCGCGAGGGCGCGACGAATGGGCAGATGGGGCCCATGCGGCCGATCTCCGGATGGCTGCCCGAGATGTATTCGTCCAGCCACGTGTCGACCACGGCGAGCGTGGAATCGAGGCTGACGGTGCTTTCACTGGGACTCATCGAGTAGGACCTCTCAATTCACGCCAGCAGGTCTGGTCGAATCCGGTAGCGGAGGCGATCCCAGCGCCGGCACCCGTTCCTGTCCCGCTGGCGGGACAGGCCGGCCGGCCCGAGTGCGCACGGGAACAAGCTTGCCCGCCGGAATCCTTCTGCACTAGCGTCGACCGCGCGATATCGAGGGCAACGGCAATGGAAATAAACCGATGAATTCAATGGACCGGGAGACCGGTCCCACGGGCGACCAGAGGAGCTGCGCGCGTGCGCATCAGCATCGATCGGGACAGCTGTATCGGCAGCGGCCAGTGCATATTGCTCGCCCCTGAGGTGTTCGCCCAGGACGACTCGGGAATCAGCTACGTCCTGCCGGACGACGAGCACCGGCCCGGCGACCCATCGGTCCGTGAGGCCGAACGGGGCTGCCCGGTGCAGGCCATCGCCGTTGTCGAGGACTGACGGGAGAAGCAGAGCCAATGTCCACGCCTCCACCCGCCCCGCCGAACTACTCTCCCGGAGAGCCGCACGCGATGGAACCGGCCCTGATGGCCGATCCGTTCGGCGGCTACGGCCACCTGCGTGAGCTCGCGCCCGTCGTGCGCGGTCGGTACCTGGACGGCACACCGGCGTGGTTCATCACCCGTTACGACGACGTCCGCACACTGCTGCTCGACCGCAGGCTCGTCAACACACCGGCCTCGGTCCCGGGGACGACCGACGAGGACCCGCGGCTCAAGATGATGGACATGCTCGCGATCCCCGAGGAGCTGCGCCCGTACCTGCTCGGTTCCATGCTCGACACCGACCCGCCGGAACACACCCGGCTGCGCCGGCTGGTGCTGCGCGAGTTCACCGCTCGCCGGGTGCTGAACATGCGGCCCCAGATCGAGAACATCACCAAGCGGCTGCTGGACGCCCTGCCGGAGCTCGCCGTCGACGGCGTCAACGACCTGCTTACCCAGTACGCCTATCCGCTGTCGATCCAGGTGATCTGCGACCTGGTGGGCGTTCCGGGGCCGGAACGCCCGAAGTGGCAGGAGTGGGGCGAGGACCTCATCACCATGCGGCCGGAGCGTCTCGCGACCTCGTTCCCCGCCATGATCGAGCACACCCATCGGCTGATCAAGGAGCGCCGGGCCAACCTCACCGACGACCTGCTCAGCGGCCTCATCCGGGGCCAGGAGGATGCAGACGGCAGGATCAGTGACACCGAGATCGTCACCTTCGTGGTGACACTGGTCCTCGCCGGCCACGAGACGACGGCGCACCTCATCAGCAACGGCACCGCCGCCCTCCTCTCCCACCCCGACCAGCTCGACCTCCTCAGGTCCGATCCCGGCCTGCTGCCGAGCGCCGTGCACGAGCTGATGCGCTGGTGCGGACCGGTCCACACCAGCCGACTGCGCTACGCCGCCGAGGACTTCGAGGTTGCCGGCACCCGGATCGCCCGCGGTGAAGCAGTGCTGCTCGTCTTCGTCTCGGCCAACTTCGACCCGCGGCGCTACCCCGATCCCGAGCGACTCGACCTGTACCGGCACCAGTCCGGCCAGGCCGAGAACCACCTCGGCTTCGGTCACGGGATCCATTACTGCTTGGGCGCCTCGCTCGCCCGGCAGGAGGCGGAAGTGGCCCTCGGCGCACTGCTGGAGCGCTTCCCGGCCCTGTCCCTCGCCCTCGACCCGGCCGAACTGGAGCGCCGGGAACGGATGCAACTCCCCGGCCACTGGCGCCTCGCCAAGCTCCCGGTGACCCTCTGACACCTCACGGCAGAGGCTGCCCGACGGCGTGACCCGCCGCCGGGCAGTCGGTGCGTCCGGCCGGCCCGGCCCGTACACAGCGCCTCGCCCAGCGATGTGTATGCCCGGGCGACTGGGGGCAAGTGCGGTCCGCGAGTTACGGGCAGCTGGTCTCCTCTGGTGTTTCGGTGCGATGTCAGTAACATGAGCCTTCCTCGCGTTATCGTCAGGACGCTGCCGTGCCGGACCGCTTCGACCTGCCGGCGGGGTTCCGCTGGGGTGCCGCCACCGCCGCGTACCAGATCGAGGGGGCGGTGGACGAGGACGGGCGCGGGCCCTCTGTCTGGGACGTCTTTGTCGCCCGCCCCGGCGCCGTGCGGGACGGGCACACAGGGGCGGTGGCCTGCTCCCACTACCACCGCTGCGCCGAGGACATCGAGCTGATGCGCGGCCTCGGCCTCGACGGGTACCGCTTCTCCATCGCCTGGCCCCGGGTGCTGCCGACGGGCGCGGGCGCGGTCAACCCCGTCGGACTCGCCTTCTACGACCGCCTGGTGGACGCTCTGCTGGAAGCCGGCATCACCCCGCTGCCCACCCTCTTCCACCGGGACCTTCCGCAGGCCCGGGAGGCTCCGTCCGACAGCGGCTCCGCCGCGGGCGGCGGCTGGCTCAACCGCGACACCGCGTACCGCTTCGCCGAGTACGCCACCGTCATGGCCACCCACCTCGACGCCCCGGAACAGGCCGCTGCCCCCCGGGGCGGGTCAGTGGCCTGATCAGGTGGTACTGGTGGGTGAGTGTGGTCAGGGTGTCCTCGATCCGATCGCTGTGAAGGCCGAGCGCGTCGAGGGTGCGGCTGGCGGCGCGGAACATGTCGGTGGTGCCGGCCGCCGCGAGCTCCAGGTCCTGGGCGGCGCCGAGCGACCCCAGGGGCCAGTCCGCCGTCGGCGTCGACGACGGCGGCGCCGAGTGCTCCGTCGATGGTCATCGCGTCCTTGAGGGCACTGTCGATGGTCGTCATCTGTTTCTCCTCGCCAGGTCGTTGGCTTCGAAGGTTGCGGATGAGGCCGGCTTCGGTCGGGGTGATGGCCACTGTTGATCACTACCGCCTCAAATCGGGTGGATGTCGATCTGCAATGATCGCAAGTTGAAGAATTCTTCAAGTTCATAGATGATGCTTCCTTGTATTCGGCAAGAGTGTGGCCATGGGGCGGTGCCCCGGGCGAGGAGGGGCGCATGAGCGACGTTTTCGGCCTGGAGCTTCGCGAGCAGCTCGCCGAGGCGCGCCGGCAGCAGGCCGGCGCTCGGGCGGCCGGCGACGAGGACGGCGCGCAGGCGTACGCCGGACGCATCGCGCAGCTCCTGCGGATCGCCGCCCACCACGGCATCGAGGTCGAGCACACCGCCGGGGAACAGGAAGAAGACTGAGCATGGCCGTCCCGCTCTACCAGGCCAAGGCGGAGTTCTTCCGCACGCTCGGCCACCCGGCGCGCATCCGCGTGCTGGAACTGCTCCAGGACGGTCCGCGCCCGGTGCGCGAGCTGCTCGCCTCGATCGAGATCGAGCCCTCCAGCCTCTCCCAGCAGCTCGGCGTCCTGCGCCGCAGCAACCTGGTCACCGCCACCCGCGAGGGCAACACGGTGGTCTACGCGCTGAGCACGCCGGACGTCGCGGAGCTGCTGCGCGCCGCGCGCCGCATCCTCACCGAGATGATCACCGACCAGGGGACGCTGCTCGCCGAACTCCGCGAGCCCGCTGTGCAGGACGTTCAGGAGAAGACCGCGTGAGCGCCACGCAGACCATCCTCATAGGCCGGGCCGTCGGACGCGTCCGCGCCGTGCTGCCGAACCGCGCGATCCTCGCCACTATGGGCCGCTCGCCCCGCAAGGACCTCCTGGCGGGCCTGACGGTGGCGATCGTGGCCCTGCCGCTCGCGCTGGGCTTCGGCGTCGCCTCCGGGGCCGGTGCGGAGGCCGGGCTGGCCACCGCGGTGGTCGCCGGGGCGCTGGCCGCGATATTCGGCGGCTCGAACCTCCAGGTCAGCGGCCCGACCGGGGCCATGACCGTGGTCCTGGTCCCGATCGTGCACCAGTACGGCACCTCCGGCGTGCTCACCGTAGGCCTGATCAGCGGCGTGCTGCTGATCGCTCTCGCCCTGGGTGGCGCCGGCCGCTTCATGGCCTACGTCCCCGCCCCGGTGGTGGAGGGCTTCACCCTTGGCATCGCCGGCGTGATCGGGCTCCAGCAGGTGCCCGCCGCGCTCGGCGTCAAGAAGGGTGACGCCGAGAACGTCGTGGTCGTGGCGGCCCAGGCCGTTGCCGACTTCGTCCGCCACCCGCACCCGGCGGCGATCGCGGTGGCGCTCGGCGTTGCCGCCGTGATGCTGGCCGGTGCCCGGTGGCGCCCCGGCATCCCGTTCTCACTGATCGCCGTCGCCGCCGCGACCCTGGCGGCTCACTTCGTCCACCTGGACGTGGCGACCATCGGTCACCTTCCGGCTGGACTGCCGCTGCCGTCCCTGGGGTTCCTGGACCTCGGCGCCGTTCCGCATCTGCTCACCGCCGCCCTCGCGGTCGCGGCGCTGGCGGCGCTGGAGTCGCTGATGTCGGCGACCGCCGCCGACGCGATGAGCGTCTCCGAACGCCACGACAGCGACCGGGAGTTGTTCGGTCAGGGAGTGGCCAACCTGGTCGCCCCGCTGTTCGGCGGCGTGGCCGCCACCGGCGCGATCGCCCGCACCGCCGTCAATGTCCGCTCCGGCGCCGCCTCCCGGCTCGCCGCCCTGGTCCACGCAGCCGTGCTCGCCGTAGTCGTCTTCGCCGCCGCACCCCTCGTGCAGGACATCCCGCTGGCCGCGCTCGCCGGTGTGCTGATCGCCACCGCGGTCCGGATGGTCGAGGTCGCCTCGCTGCGGGCGCTGGCCCGCAGCGGACACGGTGAGGCCGCCATCCTGGTCCTCACCGCCGCCGCCACCCTCGCCTTCGACCTGGTCACCGCCGTCATCGTCGGCCTGGCCGTCGCCGGGATCCTGGCCCTGCGCCAGGTCGCACAGTCCGCGAGGCTGCAGCAGGTACCCCTGCACGACGGTCTCCCTCCGGCCGACCACCACGAGGAGGAGCAGGCACTGCTCGCCGAGCACATCGCCGCCTACCGGATAGACGGCCCGGTGTTCTTCGCCGCCGCCCACCGCTTCCTGCTCCAGCTCGCCGAGACCGCCGACGTCAAGGCCGTCATCCTGCGCATGTCCCAGGTCACCGCCATCGACTCCACCGGCGCCCTCGTCCTCGGCGACGCGATCAGCAAGCTGGAGCGGCACGGCATCCTGGTCCTGGTCTCCGGCGTCAAGCCCGGCCACCGGCGCACCCTGGACGCGCTCGGCGTCCTGGACGATCTGCACGCGGCGGGCCGGGTCTTCGCCCACACCCCCGACGCCATCGCCCACGCCCGCACCCAACTGCACACCGCCGGCGTCCTGGCCGTCGCCACGGCATGAAACGGAGCCGACCGATGACCGCACCCAGCGAGCCCCAGCGGTGAAGCGCCGCTGGGGACGCCGGAACTGGCGCGAATGGGACGACGTTCCGCCCGCCCGCGAGGCCCCGCCCATCGCCGCCGGGCGGCACCTCACGCTGTCCCTTCCGACGCTCCCGTCCTCGATTCCGCTGGCCCGGCACACCGCACAGGTGCACTTCACCATGTGGGGCCTGCCGCGCGAAGCCGTCGTCCTGGACGCCGCTTTGCTGATCGTCACCGAGCTGGTGACCAACTGCGTGCGCCACGCCGCCGAGCGCTCACCCCAGCTCGGGCTGACCGTGAGCCTGGGCGACAGCTACCTCGAAGTCCTGGTGGCCGACCAGCACCCCCGCGTGCCGGGGGTGTCGGCCGGCGGCGGCCTGCAGGTGATCGCCGAACTCGTCTACGACTTCGGCGGCCACCTCGCCATCGCCCCCTCCACCCTGAGCGCGGGCAAGACCGTCCGCGTCCAACTGCCCCTGCCCGCCAAGCCCGCACCCTGAGCCCCACCCGGAAGGACACCCTTGCGCTTCGAGATCACCCCCTACGATGACCACGGCACCCCCACCACCCCCGACGTCGTCGACCTGCCCGCCCTGCGCGAACGCCTCGCCCAGGCCACCGTCACCGGCGAGCGCCTGCACATCCGCCCCCGGCCCCGCCACGACCGCCCCGTCACCCGACACCAGGAGCACCGGCCATGAGCGACGCCACCTCCGAGGAGAAGAGCCGGCGCAAGGCCATGCTCATCCGGGCCGGGATCTACATCCTCGGCACCCACCTGTTCGCCGGCTTCGTCATCCTGCTTTTCGCGCTCGGCAACCGCCACTGAACCCCGTCGCCGAACGAACATCGAACAGACGTCCAGTGTCCCGACCCATCCAGTCACTGACCCGCGCAACCGCCATTCTGCGCCTGCTCGCCGGCGGCGAACGCCGACTCGGCCTCGCCGACGTCGCCACCTCCCTGGGACTGGCCAAAGCCACCGCACACGGAATCCTCCGTACCCTGCGCGAGGAAGGGCTCGTCGAACAGGACCCCGACAGCGGCAAGTACCAGCTCGGCGCCGAACTCCTGCGTCTCGGCCACAGCTACCTCGATGTGCACGAGCTGCGCGCCCGAGCCCGGCTGTGGACGGACGACCTTGCCCATGTGTCGCAGGAGGCCGTCCACCTTGGTGTGCCCCACCAGCACGGGGTGCTGATCGTCGACCACGTTTTCCGGCCCGACGACAGCCGCCAAGCCTTGGAAGTGGGCACCATGCAGCCGTTGCACGCCACCGCGCTCGGCAAAGTCCTGCTGGCCCACGACCCGTCGTTGCGCCGGAACCCACCTGGCCGGACCTGTGAGGCATCGACCCTGGGGAGCCCCACGGATGGCGCCGACGTCGCCGCCGAGGCCGTGCTGATCCGCGAGCGCGGCTGGGCCGGCTCGATGGATGAGGCATGGGCGGGCACCGCGTCGGTAGCCGCGCCGGTCCACGACCGACCGGGGAACGTGGTCGGGACAGTGGGCGTCAGCGGCCCAGTGGAACGCATCTGCGACGGCGGGACCGTACGGCCCGGCCTGGTGAGCGCCGTTCGGGACACCGCGCGGGCCATCTCCCGTGACCTGGGTGCCGGGTCGCACTGAACCTGAAGGCGCTCGCGCGGCCCGCCCGCGCCGGGGCCGATCCATGCCGAAGGGCGACGCGGAGGCATGAGCGCGGGACGAGTTGGAGCGTCCACGGTTCCCGACAAGAGACCGACCGGGCCGGCCGAACTCCCCTCAGCAGTAGACCGAACCGCCGGACCCCGCTTCTGATGACAGGTCGAAACCGCGGCGCCTGGCGCTGCGTTCAAGGTCCTCAAGGTCCACGCCGGCCAGCGCCAGCGCCCAGGCGTCGCCCTGCTCGGCGGCCCTCGCCTGGGTTCGTCGCAGCTCGAGGGCCCGGCGGCGCAGCATCTCCTCGGACCCGTCGTCCATCCGCTTTCCCCTGTCGCACGTGGCAGGACCTGGTGCGGCGCCGCCGGGTGGCCTCCGCCCCAGAGATGGGGCCGCCCCGGCGTCGGTTCCAGGGCGGCCCCACCGCAGGAGGCGCTTCCGGGGGCCTCCCGTGCGACGACTTTATCATTTGCTAAGATTCGCAACTGCGAGGACAGCGAAGGGAGCCGGAGTGCGTATCTCACCGGGCCGAAACGCCGTGGTGTCGTCCGCTCCGTACCTGGCGCCGGACGGGTCGTGCTGCACCGCGCCAGGTGTGCGGCACTACCGCCGATGGCCCGGGCTTCCGCTCCCCCTGCTGGTCGGCGGGGCTGCCCTCGTGCTCGCCGCCGCCCTTTCGGTGTGGTGTCTCCGACGGGAGGGCGGCGGTGAGCATGCAGTGGGAGCTTGCAGAGATGGATGGCGTCGGTGCCCTTCGGCTCACGGGGTACCTCGGCGCGCGGGTGGTGCACCGGTTCCACGGTGCGTTCGACTGGGCCCGCGCACGCTGCACAGGCCCGCTGGTGATCGACCTGTCCGGCTTGCTCGGCTGGAGCCAGGAAGGCGAGGCGGCGATCGTCGACGCCGCCGGCCGGCTCGGCACCGACCGTTCCCCACTGATGTTGTGTGGCCTTCGCGACCGGGCGGCGCCGCTGTTCGCGACCGGTGCCGCCCTCGGCCTCATGCGCGTCTGTTCTGACCTGCAGACCGCGCTGGCAGCCCTGGGCATGACCGCCGACTCGCAGTCCCGACCATGAGTGATCCGCGACCTTCCCGCCGAGCTCGCCTGCTCTGACGATGGACTTCATCCGGAAGCCGTGAGTTTGCGGGCAGCGATAAGTGACTTGCCCCGGCCGGACTTTCTCTCCAGAATCCGGCCCATGAACGATCTTCCCAGGACGGACTTCTCCATCAAACCCACGCTTGTCGGAAGAAAGGTGACCCTGCGTCCGTTCCTGCCGGACCAGGACGCTCCGGCCCTCCGTGCGATCCTGCAGGACCCGGAGGTCGGCCGGCTGACCGGCAGCGACCACGGCCCGGTCGAGCCGGAGCCCTGGAACGACGCCGCCGAGAAGCAGATGCGCGCCTGGTACGGCACCCGGCACGAGCAGTCGGACCGGCTGGACCTCGCCGTCGTCGAACGGGCGAGCGGGGTGTGCGTGGGCGAGGCCGTGCTGAACGAATGGGACGGCGGCAACCGCAGCTGCAGCTTCCGCATCGCACTGGCCCCGGCCGGACAGGACCGCGGGCTGGGCACCGAAGCGGTGCGGCTGATCGTCGGCTACGGCTTCGAGCGCCTCGGCCTGCACCGGATCTCGCTGGGGGTGTTCGCCTTCAACCCGCGCGCCCGGCGCGCCTACGAGAAGGTGGGGTTCGTCGCGGAGGGCGTCAAACGCGACGCCCTGCGGTATGACGGAGCCTGGGTGGACCAGATCACGATGTCGATTCTCGGCCCCGAGTGGGAACGGCACCGCGGCCGCCCCGCTGTCGCGCGCTGACCGCCGCAACCCCACCCGCGAACGCCGGTCGGGGCGCCCTTGGCGATCACATGAACTGCACAATTGCTAAAGTCGGACCAGATAGAGGTCCGCTTTCGAGCGCTGATGGAGACGGTGACGCCGTGAACGCCGAAGCCCCCACCCCGCCTCCAGTGATCAGCGTCCCGCTGTACCAGCTGAAGGCCGAGTTCTTCAAGACGCTCGGCCACCCCGTGCGGATCCGGGTCCTGGAACTGCTGAGCCAGCGAGAGCACGCCGTCGCCGAGATGCTCCCCGAGGTCGGCGTGGAGGCCGCCCACCTGTCCCAGCAACTAGCCGTGCTGCGCCGGGCCCGGCTCGTCTCCTCCCGCCGCGAGGGCTCCACGGTCTACTACCGCCTCACCACCCCCGAGGTCGCCGAACTCCTCACGGTCGCCCGGGGCATCCTCAGCGACGTCATCACCGGCCAGGCCGAACTGCTGGACGATCTGCGGACGACCACCTGAGGCCGCCCTGCCTATAGCCTGCCGGGCATGATCATCGAGATACGCACCTACCGTCTGCACCCCGGCACCCGGGAGGAGTTCGTCCGCGTCATGCGCGAGGAGTCCGTGCCGCTGCTGCGCGCGCACGGCATCGACGTCGTGGACTGCGGCCCGTCCCTGGTCGACGAGGACGGCCACGAAGAGGCCTACCTGATCCGGGCGTTCGCCTCCCTCGCACACCACCGCGAGCGGGAGGACACGTTCTACGGCAGCGACGCCTGGCGCCTGGGGCCGCGCGAGGCCATCGTCTCGCGCATAGCGAGCTGCCACAGCATCGTCGTCGCGGCCTCCGAAGCGGCGATCACGGCGCTGCGGCGCTGAACCCCGACCGCCCTCCCGTTCCCCCGAAGGGCTGAACCGCCCACCCGGCCTGCTGTTCTACGAAGCCCAGCAGTTGCTAATCTCTGAAAGTCCGCAAGACAGTCACGTTCCGCGAAGGCCTGCGCACGCAGGCGGACGGAAACGACCGCGGGAGAGCCCTCGCGGGGGCGGAGAGGTCTGAGACGTGGGTCTGCTGCGCAAGATCCGTGACACCGGACGGGTGGCCGAGCCGGCCCCGCCCGCACCCACCGCCGAGGAGGTCCCGCCGCAGGCCCGCGCCCTCGCCGGCTCGGTGCAGGTACGGCATGTGGATGCGGGCTCGTGCAACGGCTGCGAGATCGAGATCGGCGGCGCGTTCGGCCCGGTCTACGACGCGGAGCGGTACGGGGCCCGGCTGGTGGCCTCGCCCCGGCACGCGGACGTGCTGCTGGCCACCGGTCCGGTGACCCGGAACATGGCCGAGCCGCTGCGCCGCACCTACGAGGCAGCCCCGGAGCCCAGGCTGGTGGTCGCGGTGGGCGACTGCGCGCTCGACTGCGGCCTGTTCGCCGGTGCCTACGGCGTCGAAGGCGCCGTGAGGGACGTGGTGCCGGTGGACCTGGAGGTGCCGGGCTGCCCGCCCGAGCCGGCCGCGATCGTGGCGGCACTGCGCAGGGTGACCGGCCGGTGAACACGATCGGCCCGGCCCTCGGCGTCGCGAGCGCGCTGGCCGCCGCCGGCAGTGCCGCCGCGCTGCTGGTACCCGAGCACGGGCGCGCGGGCGCTGTCGGCGTCTGCACCGCCGGGGTCGGCGCGGCCGGCGCCGTGGCGGGGGCGGCGGCGCTGGGCGGCGCCCACTGGGCGGCCCGGTTACCGGAGTTGCTTCCACTCGCCGGGGTCGACCTCGCCGTCGACGCCCTCTCCGGGCTGTTCATGGCCGTCTCCGGTGGCGTGGTGGCGGCGGTCGCGGTGTACGGGATCGGCTACACCGGGCACGGACTGACGGCCCGCCCGGTGCAGGCGCTGCTCCCGGTCTTCGCCTGGACCCTGGTCCTGGTGCCGACCGCCGCGAGCGTCTCCACCTTCCTGCTGCTGTGGGAGCTGATGGCGGCCGCCTCACTGCTGCTGGTGCTGGCCGAGCACCGGCACCGGCGGGCGGTGCGCGGGGCCGGGCTCTGGTACGCGGTGATGACCCATCTCGGCCTGGTCCTCCTGCTGGTCGCCCTGCTGCTTTTCGCGGCCCGCGCGGGCGGGCAGTCCTTCACCGCCCTGCGCGCCGCTGCCGGCGCCCTCTCACCCGCCGTCCGGGGCACGGTGTTCGTCCTGGCGCTCGCCGCGTTCGGGTCCAAGGCAGGCATGGTGCCACTGCACGCCTGGCTGCCCCGGGCCCACCCGGAGGCCCCCAGCCACGTCTCCGCGCTGATGAGCGCCGCCATGGTCAACCTCGGCGCCTACGGCCTGGTCCGGGTCGGCCTCGACCTCCTCGGCGGCGGGCCCCGCTGGTGGTGGCTGCTGACCATCGCCCTCGGCGCGCTGTCAGCGGTGTACGGGATCGTCCAGGCGGCCGTCGCCACCGACCTGAAGCGCCTGCTGGCGTACTCGACCTGCGAGAACCTCGGCCTCGTCCTGCTCGGCGTGGGCGCGGCCGGACTGTTCTCCACCGGCGGCGACCGGCCGCTGGCCGCGCTCGCCCTGGCCGCGGCCCTGCTGCACGTGGTCAACCACGCGGCGTTCAAGGCACTGCTGTTCTGCGCGGCCGGCTCGGTGCTGCGGGCCACCGGCACCCGGGACCTGGACGCCCTCGGCGGGCTGCGCGCCCGGATGCCGGTCACCTGCGCGCTGTTCGCGGTCGGCGCTTTGGGCGCGGTGGCGCTGCCGCCGGGAAACGGCTTCATCAGCGAGTGGCTGCTGCTCCAGTCGCTGATCCACGGCCTGGCCGTGCCCGGCGTGGCCACCGCGGTGGTGCTGCCGGTGGCGATCGCCGCGATCGCCCTGTCCGCCGGCCTGGCGGCGGCGGCCTTCGTGAAGGCTTTGGGCGTCGGATTCTTCGCCCGCCCGCGCAGCACCGCCGCCGCGGCCGCCGTCGAGAGCCCGCGGACCATGCTGACGGGCCTGGGCCTGCTCACCGCCGCCTGCGCCGCGCTGGCGCTGTTCCCCGGGGTGCTGGCCGACGCTCTGGCCCGGGCCACCGCCGCGTCCGGGCTCGCCGGAGGCCGTCCGGTGGACGCGCCCGGGCTGCACCTGCGCCTGGCTCAGGTGTCCGGGGTCCTCGCCCCGCTCTGGCTGGCGCTCGCGCTGGTCGCCGCCGTCCTCCTGCTCGCCCTGCTGCTGCGGCTGGTGGCCCGCGCGCCCCGGCGCCGGCAGGCCCCGCTCTGGGACTGCGGCGCGGGCGCGCCCACGGCCCGGATGGAGTACACCGCGACCTCCTTCGCCGAGCCGCTGCAACGGGTCTTCGACGACGTCCTCGCCCCGGAACAGGACATCGACGTCACCCCGGTGCGCGAGGCCGCGTACTTGGTGGAACGCGTCCGGTACCAGCGGACGGTGCCCGACCGCATCGAACACCGGCTCTACCGCCCGGTGCTGGCGCTGCTCGCCGAGGCGGGCCGGTCAGCCCGCCGACTGGCCGACGGCAGCGTCCACCGCTACCTCGGCTACGGATTCTTCGGGCTGATCACCCTGCTGGTCGCGCTGGCGGTGACCCGGTGAGCGAGCGATGGGGGCGCCCCCGGCCGGCGGCTGGGGGAGAGGCGGGCACATGAGCGTCGTCGGGGCGGCCGCGATGGTGGCCCAGACAGCCATGGTGGCGGGCGGCGCGCCGTGGCTCGCCGGGCTGATGCGCCAGGTCCGGGCCCGCCTGGAGGGCCGTGCCGGGCCCGGCCTCGGCCAGCCCTGGCGCGACCTGCGCAAACTGCTGCGCAAACGACCGGTCACCGCCACCGGCACCGGCTGGGCATTCCGCACCGCCCCGCTGCTGCTGGTCGCCACCACCGCCGTGGTCGCCACCCTGGTACCGCTGGCCTCGACCGACACCCCGGTCAGCGACTCCGCCGACCTGATCGTCGTGGTCGCGCTGCTCGCTCTGGGCACAGTCTCGCTCGCGCTGGCCGGTCTGGACACCGGGACGGCCTTCGGCGGCATGGGCGCCTCCCGCGAGATGACGGTGGCCGCCCTGGTCGAACCGACCCTGCTGATGGCGGTCTTCGCACTGTCCATCCCCGCCGGCTCCACCAATCTCGCCGCGATCGTCGCCGGTGCCACCCACGACCCGGCCCGGCTCGCCACCCCCACCGGGCTGCTCGCCGCCTTCGCCCTCGCGGTGGTCGTCCTCGCCGAAACCGGCCGGCTGCCCGTGGACAACCCGTCCACCCATCTCGAACTCACCATGATCCACGAGGCGATGGTGCTGGAGTACGCCGGGCCGGACCTCGCGCTCGTCGAACTCGGCGCCCAGATGCGGCTGACCGTACTGCTCGGCCTGCTCGCCTCGCTCTTCGCCCCGTGGGGTGTCGCCACCGGCGCCGGGGCGGCGGTCGTCATGCTCGCGCTGGTGCTGTTCGCCGTCAAGGTCGCGCTGCTCGGGGCGCTGCTGGCCGCGGCCGAGGTGTTCTGGGCCAAGGTCCGCCTGTTCCGGGTGCCTGAACTGCTCGCCGGTTCCTTCCTGCTGGCGCTGCTGGCCGTGGCCTCCTCCTACTTCCTCACCGGAGAGTGAGCCCGTCGATGAATCCCTGGACCCGAGGCCGATGAGCGACGGCACCTTCACCCAACTACTCGACCTCGCCTGCGGAATCCTGCTGCTCGCCGCCGTGCTGGTGCTGTGGCGGCGCGAACTCTCCGCCATCGTCCGGGTGTTCGCCGCCCAAGGCGCGGCGCTCGCCGCCATCGCGGCGCTGCTCGCCGTCCATGAGCACCGCTGGGACCTCTTCGGGGTGGCCGCCGGCATCGCCGTCCTACGGGCCGGCGTGCTGCCCCACCTGATGCGCCGCGCGCTCACCGCCAGCGGCGGCACGCAGGAGACCACACCACTGGTCAACGTCGCCGCCTCGCTGCTGACGGCCGCCGCGCTCACCCTGCTCGCGTACGCCGTCGCCCGCCCGCTCACCGAACTCGCGCCCTCGCCCGCCACCCGAGCGCTGCCGGTCGGGCTGGCCGTCGTCCTCATCGGCTTCTTCGCCCTGGTCACCCGCCGCCACGCGCTCTCCCAGGTGGTCGGCTTCCTGCTGGTCGACAACGGCATCACCGCCGTCGCCTTCCTCGCCACCTCCGGCGTCCCGCTGATCGTCGAACTCGGCGTCTCCTTCGACGTTCTGTTCGCCGTCCTCGTCCTGCAGATCCTCACCACCCGGATGCGCGCCGCCTTCGGCAGCACCGACCTCGACGACCTGCGAAGGCTGCACGACTGATGCCCCCCGATACCTCCGCGCTCCTGCTCACCCTGCCAATCGCGACGCCCGCCGCCGTCGCGGCCGGCTGTGCCGCCACCGGCTGGCGGCCCGCGACCGCGTGGGCCGGGCTGCTCTCCCCGGCCGCGATCCTGGCCTGTGCCGCCGCCCTCGCCACCGACGTGCCCGGTCACGGCCCGCGCTCCGCGTACGGGGGGCTACTGCGCGCCGACGCGCTGGCGGTGTGGATCCTGCTCGGCGTCGGCGCGGTCGGCGCGCTGGCCTGCGCTGCCGCCCCCGCCTACCTGGCCGCCGAACGCGCCGACGGGCACGCCGACGAGGGCTCGGCGCAGCGCTTCGGCGCCCTCGTGCACCTGTTCCTCGCGGCCATGGCCCTGGCCACCCTCACCGCCAACCTCGGTGTGCTCTGGGTCGCCGTCGAGGCCACCACCATCGTCACCGCCTTCCTGGTCGGCCACCGCCGCACCCGCGCCGGCGTCGAGGCCGCCTGGAAGTACGTGGTCATCTGCTCGGCCGGCATCGCCCTGGCCTTCCTCGGCACCGTCCTCGTCTACTACGCCGCCCGGCACGCCGGCATCTCCGAGGCCAAGGCCCTGGACTGGCCGACCCTGCTCGCCCACGCCGACCGCCTTGACCAGCGCACCGTGCGGCTCGGCACGGCCCTTGCCCTGCTCGGGTTCGGTGCCAAGGCCGGCCTCGTCCCGCTGCACGCCTGGCTGCCGGACGCCCACAGCCAGGCCCCCGCCCCGGTCTCGGCGCTGATGTCCGGCGTCCTACTGGCCGTCGCCTTCACCGCCGTCCTGCGCTACAAACTGATCGCCGACGCCGCGCTCGGTCCCCACTTCGCCCGCAGCATGCTGCTCTGGACAGCGCTGATCACCCTCGCCCTCGCCACCGCCCTGCTGCTCGGGCAGCGGGACTACAAGCGCCTGCTCGCCTATTCGAGCATGGAACACATGAGCCTGATCGCGCTGGCCGCCGCCGTCGGCAGCCGGCTGGCGCTGTCCGCCCTGCTGCTGCACATGGCCGGCCACGGGCTCGCCAAGGGCGTCGCGTTCTGCTCCTCCGGGCACATCCTGCACCTGACCCGCACCACCCGGATCGGCCGGGTGCGCGGCCTGCTCGCCCGTGCCCCCGCGCTCGGCGGCACCTTCGGCCTGGCCGTCCTCGCCCTGCTCGCACTGCCGCCGTTCAGCCTCTTCGCCTCCGAACTCGCCATCGCCCGCGCCGGGTTCGCCTCCCCACTCGGCTGGGCCACCACCGTCGCACTGGCCCTCGTCCTGGCCTCGTTCGCCGCGATCACCGCGCGCACCGCCCGGATGCTGCTCGGCCCCCGACCTGCCGACGCGGCGGCGGCCCCGGAGCGTGCCGGGTTCGCGGTGTGGGTACCACTGGCGGGCGGACTCGCCGCGTGCGCGGCCCTCGGCGTCACCATCCACCCGCTGAACGAGCTGCTGACCGCCGCCGCGCAGATCGGAGGCCACTGACCGTGCCACCCGTCCAGCACGCCACGATCGACCTCGGCCCCGCCGAACTCCCCGGTCAGGCAGCCGACCTGCTCGCCGCCGGTAACCGGCTCGCCCTGGTCGCCGCGCACCACGACCCGGGCAAGGTCCGCGTGGTGTACCTCTTCGTCCAGGGCCCGCCCGACACCCGCACCGAACTGCACGTCCACCTCGACCCGCGGTACCCGGCCGTGCCCAGCCTTGCCGGAATCTCCTTTCCCGCAGGCCGGTTCGAACGGGAGATGCGCGACCTGCACGGCATCGTCCCCCTCGACCACCCACTGCCCCGGCGGCTCGTCCGCCACCCGTACTGGCCGCGCGGCTGGTACCCGATGCGCCCGGACGCCGGACCGCCCCCTCCGTTCGGCGAACCCGAGGGCCCGTTCCCCTTCCTCACCGTCAAGGGGCCGGGCGTGTACGAGATCCCGGTCGGCCCCGTCCACGCCGGCCTCATCGAACCCGGCCACTTCCGCTTCTCCGTCGTCGGCGAGACCATCCTCAAGCTCAAGGCTCGCCTCTGGTACGTCCACAAGGGCATCGAGAAGCACTTCGAGGGCCGGGACCCGGCCGAGGCCGTCGCCCTCGCCGAGCGCGTCAGTGGCGACACCGCCGTCGGCCACGCCCTCGCCTACTGCCTCGCCCTCGAACACGCCACCGAGACAGCCGTGCCTGCCGAGGCCCGGGCCGCCCGCGCCCTGCTGCTCGAACTCGAACGCGTCCACAACCACGTCGCCGACCTCGGCGCCCTGTGCAACGACGTCGGCCACGGCATCCTCAACGCCCACGCCTGGCGCATCCGCGAGCAACTCCTGCGCCTCAACCAGGAGATCACCGGCCACCGCCTCCTACGCGGCGGCATCCGGCCCGGCGGCTGCACCCTGCGCACCCTCCCGCAGCCGGCGCGGCTGCGGGCGATCGCCGCCGACGTGGCCGACCTGGTCGACCTCGCGCTCGGCCACCGCACCGTCCTCGACCGCTTCACCGGCACCGCCGTCCTCACCCAGGACGCCGCACGGGGCCTGGGCTGCCTCGGCCCCGTCGCCCGCGCCAGCAGCCTGCCCACCGACGCCCGCCACGCCCACCCCGACCACGACCACGGCGAGGCCCTCACCACCCACCTCCTGCCCGGCGGAGACGTCCTCGCCCGCTTCCGCATCCGCGCCCAGGAAGCACAGACCTCACTCGCCCTGGCCGAGCGCCTCGCCGACAGGTTGCCCCTCGGCGCCACCGCGGACTGGCCGCCTCCGTACGGCAATCACCGGCCAAGCAGCGGCAGCGGCCTCGCCGAGGGCTGGCGCGGCACCATCGCCACCCGGATCGAACTCGCCGCCGACGGCCACCTGAGCCGTGTCAAGATCGTCGACCCGTCCTTCTTCAACTGGCCCGCCCTGCCGGTCGCCCTCGCGGACACGATCGTCCCCGACTTCCCCCTCACCAACAAGAGCTTCAACCTCTCCTACGCCGGCAACGACCTGTGACCCGCAGCGCCCAGCCGCAGCTCACCCCCGGCTGCTCCAGCAGATCGGCCTCGGCGGCTCGTACCTGGGCCTGATCGCTCCTCAGCGCGGGGCCTGGGCGGCACGGAGTGCTTGGCCGGGTTGTAGCGCAGCCGCCACGATCGCACTGCGGCGTTCAGCGCGTTGCGCAGCGTGGACACGGCTCGGTAAACGGTGACTCGCCCGCGCTTGGCCTCCAGCTGGGCAGTGACCCAGTCGTCGATGTGCTTCGGCCGCAGATCGAGCAGCCGGAGGCGACCGGCCTGGCCGTTCTGGAGACGCTCGCCGTCGGCTACCCGGCCCCGATCCACGATCGCTGGCCGGGTGAGCCGTGCGGCTACGACGCGGAGGACCCCGTAGTCCGGCGGCCGGACGAGGAGGCGAAGACGTCCCTCCTCGCCAAGGGTGTGTACGCCCGCCGGATGGAGCCCTGACCACCGAACCGGTCCCGTTCGTGTGGCCCGCAGCGGTGATCGGTTGGCAGCTCGCCGGCCAGGGCTCTTGTCGTGTCTCAGACCTCGCCGAGGGCGACGTTCGGATCCGCCAGGCGGTCGGCGTCCACCACGCGCTTGGAGACGATCAGTTCGCGGATCGGGTCGGTGACGTCCCAGACGTTCATGTTCATACCGGCGAGGACCCGGCCGTCCTTGAGCCAGAACGCGATGAACTCGTTGGCCTTCACGTCCCCTCGGAACACGACCCGGTCGTAGCCGTCGGGCTCGACGTAGCCGAGGTATTCCATGCTCAGTTTGTCCCGCGAGGCCACCGGCTCGTTAGGATGCCGGGGTGTCCACTCGGCATCGGTGAAGAAGTACGGCACCCGGTCGTAGACCGCGTCCGACCGCCCGAGCATCGCCCGGGCGGCGGTCTGCGGCTGGTTGAGGGCGTTGGCCCAGTGCTCGACCCGGACGTGCCGCTCGAACAGCGGGTGGAAGGCGTTGGCGACGTCGCCGGCCGCGTAGACGTCCGGATCGGAGGTGCGCAGGTGCTGGTCGGTCTTGATGCCGTTGTCGACCTCCAGCCCGGCCGCCTCGGCGAGCCCGGCGGCGGGGACGATGCCGATGCCGATCACCACCGCGTCGGCGGCCACCTCGGTGCCGTCGCCGAGCTTCACGCCGCTCACCGTGCCGTCGGCACCGGTCAGTTCGGTGACCTGGACGCCGAAGCGCAGGTCCACGCCGTGGTCGCGGTGCAGGTCGGCGAAGACCTGGGCGACCTCCCGGCCCAGCACCCGCAGCAGCGGCAGCTCCAGTGCCTCCAGCACGGTCACCTCGGCGCCCGCCGTGCGGGCGGCGGCCGCCACCTCCAGGCCGATCCAGCCCGCGCCGATCACCGCGATCCGGGCGCCCGGGCGCAGCGCCTCCTTGATCCGGTCGCTGTCCTCGACCCGGCGCAGGTAGAGCACGCCGTCCTGGTCCGCGCCGGGCACCGGCAGCCGGCGCGGCACCGAGCCGGTGGTCAGCAGCAGCTTGGCGTACTGCACCCGGCCGTCGTCGGTGAGCGTCACGGTGTGCCCGGCCGGGTCGATCGCGGCCACCGCCATGCCCAGGCGCAGCGTCACATCGTGCTCGGCGTACCACTGCGGCGGGTGGACGTAGATCTTCTCCCGGGACTCCTTGCCGAGCAGGTAGCCCTTGGACAGCGGCGGGCGCTCGTACGGGCGCTCGTGCTCATCTCCGATCAGGACGATGCCGCCCCGGTACCCGGCCTCGCGCAGTGCCTCGGCCGCCTTGGCGCCGCCCAGGGACGCCCCGACGATCACGATCGGACGCTCCCGCCCCTGTCCCGCTCCGGTTTCCGTGCCCGCCATGCTCAACTCCTCGCTCTCCGCCGCAGATCAGGCCCCAGCGTGCCGCCGTGCGGGTGGCGTGTCGAGACCGCGACGGGCGCGCCGCGCCACGCCCGCCCGTTCGGGTGAATGTGCGGTGCTGCGGCCGAACGTGCGGTCCTGGCGGCCGAACGGGCCGCGCTACGGCGTCATCGCCGCCCTGACCAGGGCGGTGTCGGTGAACTGTTCGAAGCGGACGATCCGGCCGCCGCGTACGGTGAAGTGGTGGGCCACCCGGACCGCGAGCGGCTTTCCGGTGGCCTTGTGGACGGCCGTGTAGCGGGCCAGGACCACCACGTTCTCGCCGTCCACCACATAGCGGTCGTCGTGCGCCGTCCAGTCGTCCCACTCGGCGGACAGGCGCTCCATGACGCCGGCGGTGACGCCCTTCGGGGTGCGGTAGGTGCCGGCCAGCGGGAAGCCGGCCATCTCGGTCCACTCGACGTCCTCGGCGAGGGTGGCGCGCAGCGCGGACAGGTCGCCCCGGGCGGAGGCCAGGTACTGGCGGCGGACCACGTCGGCGGGGGCGGCGGACTCGGCGAAGGTGGCGACGTCCCGGGGGATCTCGATCATCGCGCGCTCAACCCCAGGCCATCTCGCCCATGGCGACCTTGGTGCCGATGTCGACCGCGATCCTCAGCCCGAGCTGCGGGAAGCGCCGCTCCAGCGCCTCCTTGGCGGCGGCCGCGTCCGCCGCCCGGCCCAGCTCGGTCTCGAAGGCGCGCAGGTAGGCGCGGGTGTGGTCGAGGGCGTTCAGGTCGGTGGGCGCGTCGGCGATCCGGTGGCCGGCCGCCACCCAGGTCGGGTGGAGCGCCTCGATGCCGTCCACCAGGTCGATCCAGGCGGCGCGTTGGGCGGACGTGGGGGTGTCGGCCGTCCACACGTGCAGGCCCTCGAAGAGCAGCACCCCGCCGAGCACCGCGCGGTGGTGGTGCTGCCACAGGTAGTGCCGGTCGGGCAGGTGGAAGTCGGAACCGCGCAGCTCGAACCGGTGCCCCTCGAAGACGAGATCGTCCCCGGGCAGCACCTCGGGCCGGACCAGCCGGGTGGCCAGCTCGGGGCCGAGGTGGGACCAGGCGCGCAGCTTGGCGTCGAACGTCTCCTGGATGTGCTCCACGGTCGAGGAGCTGGCCAGGAAGCGGGCCTGCGGGAAGGCGTCCTGGACCTCCTGGGCGCCGAAGTAGAAGTCCGGGTCGCCGTGGCTGATGAAGACGGTGGTCAGCCGCTTGCCGCTGGCGCGCACCCGCTCGACCAGGCGGCGCCCGTCGGAGCGGGTGAACCCGGCATCCACCAGCAGGGCGTTGTTCGGGCCGGTGACCAGGACGGAGGTCTTGTTGAGCGAGCTGTCGGGGCTGTCGATGATCTCGAAGTCGAGGGCACTCATGCGTTGCGCTGTCCTTCCTCGGGCCGGGCACGCCTCGCCGCCAGCATCCGTGCTGGCGGCGGCGTCCGCATCCGGAAGGTCAGTGCCGGGTCCAGAGCGTGAGGTCGCTGCTGGTGGCCACGGCGAGGGTCCGGCCGGCGGGGGAGAATCCGGCGGCGCGGAACTCGGACCAGTTGGCGTGGAAGACGTGCCACCAGGCCGTGCCGTGCTCGCCGCTCCAGGGGCCGGCCGTCAGCAGGACGCGGTGGCTCGGCCACTCCGGGGAGATCACCTCGACGCCCCAGCCTCCCGCCGCACGGTTGTGCAGGCCGCCGCCCCACATCCCGGCCACCGGGATCCGGACGTCCGCGACCGGGCCGATGCCGGGGCAGGAGAGGTCCGCGCCGTCCGGGTCCTCCTCCGGGTCGTACTCGCGCTCCAGCTTCTCGCCCGTCACCGCGTCGAACAGGCCGTGCCCGCTGCTGGAGACCGTCAGTACCAGGTCGTGCCCGGTCTCCGGGTGGACGGCGAACCCGATGCCCTGCAGCGCGCCGACCGGGATCAGGCCCCGGCCGACGGGCCGCCAGGGCCTCGGCGGCGCCGTCACCTCGGTGGCGGCGGTGATCCGGTCGTGGAGCTGCTGCTGGAAGGGGGGCAGGGTCATGGTGATGATCATCCCAGCCGGGCCGGGCTACTCGGACCCGGCCGGCGCGAGCCGCAGCACCGCCAGCGCCCCGACCGCCGTGGTCGCCGCCAGGCAGATCCACAGCAACCCGGGCCCGGCGGCCGTCAGCGCCGTCAGCGCCGCCGGCGCCGCCGCCCGGCCGACCCCGCTGGACAGCTCCCAGCGCGCCAGCGCCCGCCCGAGCAGGTGCGGCGGCGCGGACGCCGTCACCAGGGCCGTACCCGAGCCGGTGTAGAGGATCTCGCCCAGCGTGTACAGCACCGCCACCGCCGCTATGCCCACCGCGCCCGAGGTGCCGCCCAGCGACCCGGCCGCCCAGAAGCCCAGGTACGACACGCTCAGCGCCGCCCCCGCGGCAGCCAGCACGGCCCGCCGCGAACGCTTCGCCAACCGCAGCACGATGGCCAGCTGCAACGCGATCACCAGTACCGTGTTGCCCACGAACACGCCCGAGGACCAGGCCGCGGAGGTGTGCAGATGCAGCACCAGCAGCGCGGGCAGTGCCACCTCCAACACGTCGAAGCAGAACGCGTACGGGAGGTTGGCGAGGCTCAGCAGGTTGATCCGGCGCAGCGGTTCGTGCCGTTCCCGCGGACTCACCCGGTGGGCCTTGTGCGACGCGCGTACCCGCAGCGACCCCACCAGCGCGGCGGCGACCAGGCAGGCCACGCCCGTCACCCCGGCCAGCAGACGGATCGCGCCCGCCCCGCCGGCCACCGCGACGGTGGCCAGCAGCGCGCCCGCGCCCAGGCCCGCGTTGCGCACCGACTTGCCGGCGGCGAGCGCGGCGTCCCGCAGCCGTCCCTCGGTCAGGGTGCTCACCACGGCGGCGTGGGTGGTCGGCCAGGACTGGCTGCCCACCCCGAACAGCACCGCCGCGGCGGTGAACAGCGGCAGCCCGTCGGCCGCGAGCAGGGTGAGCGCGCCCGCCGACCGCAGCACCAGCGTGACGGCGGCGGGCAGGGTCCGGGCGCCGCTGTCGATCCAGCGGCCGGTCAGCGGCACCACCAGCAGGCCGACCACCATCCCGGCCGACAGCGCCAACCCGACCGCCCCGGCGTGCAGGTGCAGCACCCCGACGCCGTACAGCAGCAGGAACGGGCGCAGCATGCCGCCGCCCACCGCGTCCACGGCGAGCGCCGCCGCGTACCGGGGGCCGCCGGCGGCGGTCAGCAGGCTCAGCAGCGTGGACGGGTTCCGACGGCCGGCGCCGATCGGCGCGGCGGGCGGCTCGCCGTTGCGGACGGCGGCGTGGTCATGGACGGACTTCTCCTGGATCAGGCTCATGGCCGGTACCGTCCGCCCGGTTCGGGCCCGGTGGCACGTGGATTGACGGTTCGCGTCAATCGGTGGCGGCCGGGGTTCGAGGGGGTGGCAGGATCTCGCACATGAACGAGCGATGGGGGTACCCCCGGCCGGAGGCCGGCGCATGAGTGTGACGATCGACATCACCGGTTTGCCCGAGGAGCGCCTGCTCTTCGCCCCCTCCCCGCTCGCCGAGCTGAATGCCATGCTGCACGCGCTCGCCGAGCCCGCGCACCACCCGGCGCTGCACGGCTGGGTCGCGAGCACCACCACCGCGATACCGCCCGAGCTCGCCGAACGGCTTCTGGAGGCCGACTTCCTCTGGCGCTCCTCGCGGGCCGACTTCCTCGTTCCCGCCCTGCCCGGCGCCACCCTTGCCGAGGAGCTCGACGCCGTCGACCGGATCGACGACGAGCTGTACGTCGCCTCCGCCCTCATCACCACCTGCGGCTCCTCCCGGCTCAACCGCAAGACGGCCTCCCCGCTCACCGACCCCGTGGCCAACGAGCGCGCCCGGGAGCTCTCCCTCGCCCGCGGCCCCCGGCAGGCCGCGTTCGCGGACCGGCTGCTCGCCGACCCGCCCGCCGTCCGGGCGCTGGTGCGCAGGATGCTGGAGGACTGTCAGTCCGCGTTCTTCGCCGATGCCTGGCAGCGCGTCCTGCCCGGTCTCGCGGCCGACGCCCGGCACAAGGCCGACCTGCTCGTCCGCCGGGGCCTCGCCGAGGCCGTCGGCGCGATCTCACCGTCCGTCACCCTCGACGAGGGCGGCGGGCGGCGGCGGATCGTCATCGACAAGTTGCAGGACAGTACCACCAGCGGCACCGCCGGCGGGGGCGTCACCTTCATCCCCAGCGCCTTCGGCCGCCCCCACCTGCTGGCCGTGCACGCGCCGGGCTGGCGGCCCGTCCTCCAGTACCCCGTCGCCGAGGCCGGCCTGCCCGAGCCCGTCTCGCTCACCCTCGTCCAGCAGCGCCTGGAGGCGCTCGCCCACCCGATCCGGCTGCGCCTCGCCCGCACCATCGCGCGCGGCCCGCACACCACCGGCGAGCTCGCCGCCTCCTGGCAGCTCAGCGCCCCCGAGGTGTCCCGGCACCTGGCCGTGCTGCGCAAGGCCGGGCTGCTGATCACCGAGCGGCGCGGGCGGTACATGCTCTACCAGCTGGACCTGTCGTCCAGCGCCCGGCTCGGCTCGGACTTCCTGGAGGCGATGCTGCGGTGACCGGGAACAGTGACCGGTCGGAACACGTTCGTCCGGTCATGACCGACGACGCCGCCGCTGTTGCCCCGCCCGAGATCCTCCGTTACGCCGCCTTCTCCACCCGCCCCGAGGGCGGCAACCCGGCCGGCGTGGTGCTCGACGCCACCGGGCTGACCGGCGAGCGGATGCTCGCCATCGCCGCCGAGGTCGGGTACTCCGAGACCGCCTTCCTGACCGCTGGTCCTCTCCAAGGTTCTTACGCCGTACGGTATTTCAGCCCGCTCGCCGAGGTGCCGTTCTGTGGGCACGCGACCGTCGCCTCCGCCGTGGCACTGGCCGAGCGCACCGGGCCCGGGCGGTACGTGTTCGGCACGGCGGCCGGTGACGTCCCGGTCGAGGTCGAGCGCGGCACCGACGGCGTGCTGCGGGCGACCCTCACCAGCGTCGAGCCGAAGACCGAGGAGGTGCCGGAGGCCGACGTCGCCGAGGCGCTCGCCCTGCTCGGCTGGTCCGCCGCCGACCTGGACCAGGCCCTGCCCCCGCGCATCGCCTACGCGGGCGCCCGCCACCTGGTCCTCGCCGCCGCCACCCGCTCGCGCCTCGCCCACCTCGACTACGACTTCGACGGGCTGGCCGCCTACATGCGCGCCCGCGACCTGACCACCCTCCAGCTCGTCTGGCGCGAGGCCGCCGAAGTCTTCCACGTCCGTGACCCCTTCCCGGTCGGCGGCGTCGTCGAGGACCCGGCCACCGGCGCCGCCGCCGCTGCCTTCGGCGCCTACCTGCGCGAGCAGGGCGCGGTGACGGCCCCGGTGGTGCTGACGCTGCACCAGGGCGAGGACCTCGGCCGGCCCGGCGTGCTGCGGGTCGAACTGCGCGCGGAGGACACCCGGGTGCGGGTCTCCGGCACGGCGGTGGCCATCCCGTAGGGCGCGGCTCCGTAGGAGCCTCCGGCCGGCGACCACGCTGTTGGATTCGATGCCGTCCTTCGCGACCACCGGCCGGATCGGCCCGGCGGTTGAGTGATTGTCTGTACCTACTAGTATGTACGGGCGTGGACGAGTGAATCAGTCCCGGCCGGTCGACGGAGAGGAAGCCTGAGATGCCCTTTGTCCGGATCGATGCCCTACGCGCCGACGGCGCACGGCTGGACGCGCTCGGGCGCGCGGTGCACGAGGCCCTGATGGAGACGATCGGCATCCCGCCGGAGGACAACTTCCAGGTCCTGGCAGGCCACGACGGCGCCAACAGCACGCTGCGCTACGGCGACTACCTCGGCGTGCACCGCGACGAGGGCATCGTCTACATCGCGATCACCCTGCGCGCCGGCCGGACCCCCGATCAGAAGCGGGCGCTGTACCGGAGGATCGCCGAACTCGCCGAGCAGTACGCGGGCACCGAGCCGCGGAACGTGTTCGTCACCCTCACCGAGAACGCGTCGATCGACTGGTCCCTCGGCAACGGCCTGGCCCAGTACGCGCCGCCCGCCGACCCCGAGCTCTAGAAGCAGAGCACCATGCCGCCATGTGCCCGCAGGTGTCCGTCGCCCCGGAAAACCATTCGCGCTCGGATGCCTCCGTGGGCGAAGCTGCCCGGATGCAGCGAGCGAACAGCCGGACCGTGACCGTCGATCTCACCTACGGGAACGAGTACTTCGGGCAGCTGGGCCCCTTCGAGGTGGAACTCGGCTGGTGGTCCTCCGTCGACGGGGTGATCGCTCGGGCGACCGAGCTGGCCGGGGTGCCGGTGCTCGTGGCTCGGCTGGTCGACGGGCACAGCGAGGATCCCGGCCACGGCGGCCGGGTCCGGTACCACGCGGAGGCACTGCGGCGGCCGACGGCGCTCAACTCCCGCCCCCTGGAGGGGGAAGCGGCCGCGCTGCTCGCCTCCGCCCCGCTGCGGGCCGCCTGGGCGACTCCGGAGGGACTGCGGGAGGCCCTGGGCTGGGCGGAACTGGAGCTCCTGGCGATCGGTCGCCCAAGTGCCGCGCCCGCGCGGCAGATCCGCACCTGGAACCTCTCCGGCCTCCTCCGCCTCCCGACGGCCACCGGCGCCGACGCCTGGCTCAAGACCACCACCCCCGCCTTCAACGCCCGTGAGGGCGAGGTCATCGCGCTGCTCGGCGGCGTCGACCCGACCCTCGTCCCGACCGTCCTCGCCGCCGACCCGGCGGGCGGGCGGCTGCTGCTCGACCACGTCCCCGGCGAGGACTGCTGGAGCCCCTCCGTCGGGACCGTCGCCGACGTCGTCCCGCGCCTGGTGGCCGCCCAGGCGGCGTTGGCCGAGCGCCGGACCGTCCTCGCCGGCCTGCGGGACCGGAGGCCCGGCGCGCTGCTCGCCCAGCTGAGGGTGCTGCTGGACCGGCTCCCCGTCGAGACCGACCTGACGCCCGAGGAACTGGACCGCCTCCGCGCCTTCGCCGCCGACCTCCCCGAGCTGCTGGACCAGCTGGCCGCCTGCGGCCTCCCCGAGACCCTGGTGCACGGCGACTTCCACCCCGGCAACTGGCGCTCCGACGGCGCGAGTTCGGTGGTCGTCGACTACGCCGACGCCTGCCTCGGCCACCCCGCCCTGGACGGCCTGCGCCCCCGCGCCTACCTCACCCCGGAGGCCTGGCGGCACCACGTCCAGGTCTGGACGGATGCCTGGCGGCAGCACGCCCCCGGCTCGGACCCCAGCCGGGCACTGGACCTCGCCGAGCCGCTCTACCACCTGTCCTACGCGCTGCGGTACCAGGAGTTCCTGGACCACATCGAGCCCAGCGAACGCCCGTACCACGAGGGCGATCCGGCCGCGGAGCTGCGCGCCGTCCTGGCATGGGCGCGGCGCGGCTAGGTTCTTCCGGCTCAGCGGGCGGACCGGATGACGACGCCCGCGATGTGGAGTCCGGCTCGGAAGACGGTGGTGGTAGCGGCGGCGGGTGGCCTGCACCGGACCGCCCGCCACCTTGCTCGTCGATTCAGGCGGTCGGCCGCCGGGAGATGCCGAGTTGGCCTCAGGACACCGGGCCCGCAGGCGGTGCGCCGGTGGTCGCGGCGTCGTACAGGGCTTGGGTGGCAGGACCGAAGCGGGCGCTGTAGGAGA
The DNA here is from genome assembly GCF_042883685.1 of Kitasatospora sp. NPDC058190. Taxonomy (NCBI): domain Bacteria; kingdom Bacillati; phylum Actinomycetota; class Actinomycetes; order Kitasatosporales; family Streptomycetaceae; genus Kitasatospora; species Kitasatospora sp. NPDC058190. Next base: position 28,495 of record NZ_JBHVVI010000040.1, on the reverse strand, counting down.
TCTGCGGGGTGTTGCCGCCGGTGTGGTAGCCGCCGATGACCCCGATCACCGCCCAGCCGTGCGGCCACGGCACCAGCATGGGCCCACCCGAGGTCCCGCCCACGAAGCCGTCGCACGCGATGCGTTCGAAGGTGCCCGGATCCGCGGGATCGTCGCTGACCCACCTGGTGGTCCAGCTCAAGCACTCCAGCGGCTTCTGCGTGCTGCCCGGGTAGCCGATCATCCGTACCGGAGCGTGGAAGTAGCCGGTGCCGGTGAGCAGCTGGACCGCGCCCACCGCATCCTCCAGCCGGTGGCCGTCCCGGTCGGGCTCGGTCACCGCGAACCCGAAGTCGTACGCGGCCCCGGCGTGCTCACCCCGGTCGTAGTACTCCTGCGCGACGTAGACGCCGTTGTGCTTGACCGGGAAGATGCCGAACGGCTTGAGCCCGTCGTGGTACTGCGGAACGAACCCCAGGTTCCGCTTGGGGGAGGTGCCGGAGTACCCCTCGAGACAGTGTCCCGCGCTCAGCACCAGGTTGTGGTCGGGACTGTGCACCACGGAGGCGCTGCACGTGCGGCCGGTGCCGTCGGCATCGGTCCAGAAGAACGCGCCCGCCTGCGGGATGCCGTCGAAGCTCCTACTCGGAGGGATGAACTCGCCGGGCCGGGGCCCGTCCGCCGTGGCCGCCGTGGCCGGTGCAGCGGGTTCGGCGTCGCCGGGCAGCGCGGCCGCCATGCGGGCCGCGGTCCAGTACGCGCTGAGCCGCTCCGCGGCCGGATTGCCCGCGTTCGGCGTTGCGGCGGAGGCGACCGGGGTGAGCCCGGCGCCCAGCAGCAGCGCGGCTGTGGCCGCTGCGGCATTCCTGAGGGCTGTGGCCCTACGTACCATCACCTTCCCCTTTGCTCATGGTTGATGACCATGTTGCCGTTGCCGCTGGATTTCGCCGGGCCGCTGCACCACCTGGCCTACGCGCTGCACGGCGCGGTCAGGGCCTACCCGGCAGGCCGCGCAGCTCCCCGATGCGCAGAAGTCGTGCGAAGAGGACGAACAGCAGCGCCATCGCGGTGGCGCCGACGGTCAGCGTGACGGCCGGCATCCAGGAGGCCGGTGCGAGGCCGTGGCCGCAGGTGCGGGCGATCAGCCAGCCGGCGGCGCCGGCGCCGGTGGCGGCGGCGGTCAACTTGGCGTAGGTGCGGCAGATCCGCCGGCCGTCGAGGAGTCCCCCGGTGCGGCGCCGGAGCCGCAGGGCCGTGAGCAGCAGGCCGATGGCGTAGGACAGGGCGTAGGCGGCGGCCATCCCGGTGACCGCCCACCGGGCGGACAGCAGCAGGTGGCAGGCCACGGCCAGGGTGATGTTGATGCCGTTGATCCACAGCGCCATGCGGAACGGTGTGCGGGTGTCCTCGAAGGCGTAGAAGCCGCGCAGCAGGAGGTACTGGGCGGAGAACGGGATCAGCCCCAGGCCGAAGGCCTGCAGCATGTGGCCCAGCGGGACGGTCGTCGCGGCGTCGGCGGCTCCGTGGGCGAACAGCAGCTGCGCGATCTGCGGGCCGAAGGCGGCGAAGAAGAACGCCGCCGGGACGATGACGACGCCGCTGACCCGGAGCGCGCGGGAGAGGTCGGCGCGCAGGTCGTCCAGGCGGTGCTCGGTCGCCGCCCGGCTCATCCGCGGAAGGAGCACGGTGATGAGGGAGACCGTGACGATCGACTGGGGGAGCATCCAGATCTGCTGGGCGTAGCTGTAGGCGGTGTAGCCGACCCCGTCGCTGGGCAGGGCGGCGTCCGCCGCGGACGCCAGGCGGGTGACCACGGTGCTCGCCACGAGGTTGGCCAGGACGAACAGCAGGGTCCAGCGCGCCGCGCTCACGCTCTTGCGCAGGCCGGTGCCCCGCCAGTCGAAACGCGGTCGCAGCCGGAAGCCGGCCGCGCGGGCGTACGGGATCAGGGCGAGTGCCTGGAGGGCCAGGGCGAGGGTGGTTCCGATGCCGAGCAGCCTGACCTGGGCAGCGGTGATGTCCGCGACCTTCGCCGGGGCCGTCATCATGCCGAGGTACAGGCCGAACATCGTGATCAGCACGATGTTGTTCAGGACCGGGGTCCACATCATCGCCCCGAACCGGTTCCGGGCGTTGAGGGTCTGCGCGAAGATGCTGAACACGCCGTAGAAGAAGATCTGCGGGAGCAGGAAGCGGGCGAAGACCACGGTCAGCTCGAACGCGTCGTGGGTGGCGGGCGTGTCGTGCTGGTAGATGCCGATGATCTCGGGAGCGGCCCAGGTGGCCAGCGCGCTGCCGATGCCCAGCACGCACAGCACCAGGGTGACCAGGCGCTGTTCGAATGCGACCCCGCCGTCGGGGTCCTCCGCCCGGGCCCGGACCAGTTGGGGGACCAGGACGGAGTTCAGCGCGCCGCCGATCAGCAGGAAGTACAGGCTGGTGGGCACGGTGTTGGCCTGGTTGTAGGTGGTGGCCAGCAGCCCGACGCCTAATGCCGCGGCCTGCAGTCCCTGGCGGATCAGTCCGGTGGCGCGCGAGACCACCGTCCCTGCGGCCATCAGTGCGGACGACCGCAGCACGCCACCGGCCGCGGCCCGCTCGGGGGCGGCATGTCGCCTGCGTGGCAGTGTCGATCGCGCTGAGTTCTCGGGCGATGTCTCCTCGATCATGGGCACAATCTACGATTCGACATCCCGTCGGCTCCTGGGGATCTCGGACTTCGACCTACTCCGACGCATCCGGCTCATCGGTCTCGGGCCCGGAAAGCCCCGATGCCGCCTGCTGCCGCAGTCGCAGCAGGCGGCACCGGGCGGCACCGGTTGGTCCGTCAGTCCGCCGGGGCGATCCGGTACCCGCCGTGCGCCGAGTGGAGGGCGAGCGCCTCGACCGGGCAGAATTCGACCGCCTCGGCCAGCCCGTCCGTCAACTCCGCACCGCCGTCGGCGTATTCGGCCACCGGCCGGGCCCGTCCGTCGGCGTCCAGGGCCAGCGAGCCGGGGGCGCTCAGCGCGCACATCCCGGAGCCGATGCAGCGGTCCCGGTCGACCCGGACCACCACGGCCTCGCTCTCGGCGGAGCCCGTCACCAGGAGACCTGCAGCGCGTTGGGGCTGCGGGTGAGCAGCCCGCGCCGCCAGTCGATGCCGTCGACCGGGCCGGCCATCCGCAGCGCGGGCAGGCGGCGGGCCAGCCGGTGCAGGGCGAGTTCGAGCTCCATCCGGGCCAGCCAGGCGCCCAGGCAGTGGTGCGGACCGGCGCCGAAGGTGAGCATCGGCGCGGCCAGCGGGGAGAACAGCTCGGTGCTGAGGTCCCCGGTGTAGACCGACGGGTCCTGGTTGGCGGCGTTGGCGTCGGCGGCCACCACGCTGCCGGCCGGGATCACCACTCCGCCGATCTCCACGTCCTCCACGGTGCGGCGCAGCAGTCCGGGCATGTACTCCTGGGTGTCGCCGAGCGGGACGGCGCGCAGGATCTGCTCGGTCGCGGCGGCGGCGCTGGCCTCGTCGGAGGCGAGCCGCTGCCAGGCCTCCCGGCCGTCCTCCAGCAGGTAGACCAGGGCGTTGCCGAGGCTGGTCATGGTGGTCTCGTGCCCGGCCACCACCAGGCCGATGACCAGCGCGATCAGCTGCCCCTCGGTGATCGAGCCGTCCTCGGCGGCGGCCGCGAGCAGGCTGCTGACCAGGTCCTCGCCGGGGGCCGCGCGGCGTTCGGCGATCACCTCGGCGCCGAAGGCGGCGAACTCGGTCATCGCGGTGCTGATCGCCTCGGCGGTGTAGGCGGTGGTGGACAGCGCGTGGTCGCTCCAGTGCGCCAGCCGCTTGCCGTCGAGGTTGTCCAGGCCCATCAGGCGGCTGATCACCGCGACCGGCAGCGGACGGGTGTACGCGGCGACGATGTCGGCGGGGGAGCCGTGGTCGATCAGCTCGTCGATCAGCGACTCGACCACCGAGGCCACCCAGGGCTTCCAGCGGGCGATCGCGCGCGGGGTGAACGCCCGCTGCACGGTGCGGCGCAGCCGCTGGTGCTCGGTGCCGTCGATGTTCAGCATGCTCTGCGGGTCGTCCAGGATGTTCGGCGTGACCGTGAGCGGCGGCGCGTCCGGCGCGTAGAGCGGGGCGCGGCCCAGGCGCGGGTCGGTGAGCACCTGCCGTACGTCGGCGTGTCGGCTGACCAGCCAGACCGGGGTGCCGGTGGGCAGCGCGGCGAGCCGCGGCGGGCCGGGTTCCAGGTGGCGCAGGCAGTGCAGCGGGGGGAGCGGGGCGGTGCCGGTGCCGGCACCGGTCGCACTGTTCTCGGTGGACATCCGTACTCCAGACTCCAGGTCAGCGGGCCGCGCGGGGCGGTCCGACGGGGGGTGATCCGGGATCGTGCGGGGACGGGCGGTTCGGCCGGGCGGCTCTGCTCAGGGCCGGGGTGCGGGTGGGTCAGGGTGCGGGTGGGCCGGGGTGCAGGTGGGCCGGGGTGCGGGTGGGCCGGAAACGCGGCTCGCGCAGGGGCGCGGGCCCGTGCGCGGGATGGCGCGAAACGTGCGGGGGCGTACGGTCGGTACGTGCCCGGCACGGGCGGCGCGCGGTGGCGTGCCGTCAGGTGGGGCGGGTGTGCTGAGCGTGGTCGCGTGGACCGCCTCTGCTACGACCGTACGTGGACGGCTGGGCAGCCGTCTGCGGCACTTCCAGCCAACGGCGGTGCTTTCCGGGCAGTTCGTAGCACGCTGACGGGCACTCAGCGCCACCCATGCGCCCCGGCTGCCGAGCCGCGCCGGGGCGGGCGCCACGTGAGGCGCGGTCAGGCGGCGGATATGCGCCCGGCACGTGCGATGAGCGGGCTCACCCGACCCGCGCCGACGGCGGCCGACCGGCCGGGCGATACGCTTCGTGGGCAGAGCTACCGGAGTCCCTCTACAGTTCCTCTGCAGTCGTTCGTCGCAGGTCACGCCCGGTGCAGAGCCGCACCGGCCGACGGAGGTGGAATCGGATGCCCCAGCAGGTCAAGGCAGTCATCGCGCGCGCCAAGGGCGCGCCCGTGGAGGTGACCACGATCGTGGTGCCGGACCCGGGGCCGGGCGAGGCGGTGGTCCGGATCCAGGCTTGCGGCGTCTGCCACACCGACCTCCACTACCGCGAGGGCGGCATCAACGACGAGTTCCCGTTCCTGCTCGGCCACGAGGCCGCGGGCATCGTGGAGTCGGTCGGCGAGGGCGTCACCGAGGTCGAGCCCGGCGACTTCGTCGTCCTCAACTGGCGCGCGGTGTGCGGCCAGTGCCGCGCCTGCAGGCGCGGCCGCCCGCAGTACTGCTTCAACACCCACAACGCCAAGCAGAAGATGACGCTGCTGGACGGCACCGAGCTGTCCCCGGCCCTGGGCATCGGCGCCTTCGCCGAGAAGACCCTGGTCGCGGCCGGCCAGTGCACCAAGGTCGACCCGGCCGCCGAGCCGGCCGTCGCCGGCCTGCTGGGCTGCGGCGTGATGGCGGGCCTGGGCGCCGCGATCAACACCGGCAACGTCGGCCGGGGCGACTCGGTCGCCGTGATCGGCTGCGGCGGCGTCGGCGGCGCGGCCGTGATGGGCTCCCGGCTGGCGGGCGCGGCGAAGATCATCGCCGTCGACATCGACGACCGCAAGCTGGAGACGGCCCGTACGCTCGGGGCCACCCACACCGTCAACTCCCGTACCACCGACCCGGTCGAGGCGATCCGCGAACTCACCGGAGGCAACGGCGCGGACGTCGTGGTGGAGGCCGTCGGCCGCCCCGAGACGTACCGGCAGGCCTTCTACGCCCGCGACCTCGCCGGCACCGTCGTCCTGGTCGGCGTCCCGACCCCGGAGATGACCCTGGAACTGCCGCTGCTGGACGTCTTCGGCCGCGGTGGCGCCCTCAAGTCCTCCTGGTACGGCGACTGCCTGCCGTCCCGCGACTTCCCGATGCTGATCGACCTCTACCTCCAGGGCCGCCTGGACCTCCGCGCCTTCGTCACCGAGACCATCGAACTCGACGCGGTGGAGCAGGCCTTCGAGCGCATGCACCAGGGCGACGTCCTCCGATCGGTGGTGGTGCTGTGACCTCCGCCCGCATCGACCGGCTGGTCACCGCCGGGACCTTCGAGCTGGACGGCGGCAGCTGGGAGGTGGAGAACAACGTCTGGATCGTCGGCGACGACCAGGAGGCGGTGGTGATCGACGCCGCGCACGACGCGACGGCGATCGAGGCGGCGCTCGGTGGGCGCCGGCTGGTGGCGATCGTGTCCACCCACGCGCACAACGACCACATCGACGCCGCGCCGGCCCTCGCCGAGCGCACCGGGGCGCCGATCCTGCTGCACCCGGACGACCTGCCGCTGTGGAAGCTCACCCACCCCGAGCGGCTCCCGGACGGCGAACTCGCCGACGGGCAGCGGATCGAGGTGGCCGGCACCGGGCTGACCGTGCTGCACACCCCGGGGCACGCGCCGGGCGCGGTCTGCCTGTACGCGCCGGAGCTGGGCACCGTGTTCACCGGGGACACCCTGTTCCAGGGGGGTCCGGGTGCGACGGGGCGCTCGTTCTCGCACTTCCCGACCATCATCGAGTCGATCCGCGAGCGGCTGCTCTCGCTCCCGGCCGAGACGGTGGTGCGCACCGGCCACGGCGACCCGACCACGATCGGTGCCGAGGCCCCGGCCCTGCCGGAGTGGATCGCGCGCGGGCACTGAGCCGTAGGTCCTGGCGCCGGTCTCGATGCCGCCGGTCCCGATGCCGCCGGTTCTGATGCCGCTACGGCCCCCGGGAGGTTGATCGTCTCCCGGGGGCCGTACGATCCCGATCATGGCCCACGACCCGCGCGACCTCGACGAAGCCTTCCTCGCCTTCTGGCGCGAGCGGCACATCTCCACCCTGACCACCACCCGCCCGGACGGCTCGCCGCACGTGGTGCCGGTCGGGGTGACCTTCGAGCCGAAGACGGGCACCGCCCGGGTGATCACCAGCCGCACCAGCCGCAAGGCGCGCAACGTCGCGGCGGCCGGGGCGGAGGGCCTGCGGGTCGCGGTCTGCCAGGTGGACCGGGCCCGCTGGTCCACCCTGGAGGGCGTCGCGGTGGTGCGCGACGAGCCCGAGCAGGTCGCCGACGCGGAGCGGCGCTACGCCGAGCGCTACCGCACGCCCCGGGAGAACCCGGACCGGGTGGTCATCGAGATCGCCGTGGAGCGCGTCCTCGGCCGCGCCTGAGGGCTCGCGCGACGGTCACTCCGCGAGCGCGGGGGCGATCCGGCGCAGCACCGACGGCCAGCCCTGCGCCATGCCCTGGTGGGCCTGCCGGCCCATCGGGGTGTCCAGGTCGAAGCCCGCGTGCTCCAGCAGCAGCCGCGTCCCGTGCCCCTCGGGCACCAGCCGCCAGGTGACGGTGGTGTCCAGCGACCCCTCGGCGAAGCTGTACTTCAGCAGCCGCTCCACCTCCACCTCGACCACCTCGCAGGGCTGCTGCCCCCATGGCCCCATGTCCAGCGTGAACCGGTGCCCCACCACAGCCTTCACGTCCCCGGCGGCCCACCACCGCGCGTGCAGCTCCGGATCGGTCAGCGCCTCCCACACCCGCGCCGGCGGGTAGGGCAGGAACTCGTCGCAGTTGATCGCGGCCTTCTCGGTCATGAACTCTCCTCGTCCAGGAGCTCGCGCAGCGAACGCATCCGCGCCCGCCAATACCGCTCAAACGGGTGGAGCCACTCCTCGACCTCGGCGAGCGGCCCGGGCTCCAGGTGGTAGTACCGATGCCGCCCGCGAGGCTCCTCGCGGACCAGCCGGGCACTCTTGAGCACGGCCAGGTGCTCGGAGACCGCCGGCCTGCTGAGCTCGAAGTCGCCCGCCAGCTCCCCGGCCGCCCGCGGCCCGCCCTGGAGGCTCTCCAACAGCTTGCGCCGTACGGGATTGGCCAGCGCGCTGAACACATCGACATCCGCCATGCCTCCACAATGCGTCGGAGACTCCCGACATGTCAAATTCTTCCGACATGTGATGGGCCCTGACGGGGGTGCCAGGCCCGGGCTGCCGGGCCCAGAGGCCTCGAAGGCGTTCTCCGGCTGCGGCCCCGGCTACCGCTGCCCGGAGAGCCGGCGGAAGTCCGGACGGGTGCGGAGGAGTTCGGCGAAGGTTCCGGTGGCGGACGCGGCGCCGTCGGAGAGCATGACGACGCTGTCGGCCGCTTCGATGGTGGACATCCGGTGGGCGATGACGAGGAGGGCGCACTCCTTCCGGAGGCTGTGCATGGTGACCGTCAGCGCGGCCTCGTTGGCGGGGTCCAGGTGGGCGGTGGGTTCGTCCATCAGCAGCAGCCGGGGGCGGGCGAGCACGGCGCGGGCGATGGCGATCCGCTGCCGTTCGCCGCTGGACAGACGCACGCCGCGTTCACCGACGTCGGTGTCGAGCCCGGCCGGCAGGCGGTCCACCTTCTCGGTGAGGTTGACGAGGTCGAGGACCTGCCACAGCCGCTCATCGGTGGCGTCCGGCGCGGCGTAGCAGAGGTTGTCCCGCAGGGTTCCGTGCAGGATCGGGCAGTCCTGTTCGACCCAGCCGATGTGTGAGCGCCACTGCGCGAGACCGAGGTCCGTGGCGGGCTGCCCGTCGATGCGCAGGCTCCCGCTCCACGGCTCGTAGAACCGGTTGATCAGGGCGAAGGTGGTCGACTTGCCGGCCCCCGACGGGCCGACCAACGCCACGAGCGCGTGCGGGGGCACGGTGAGGGAAAGCCCCCGGAGGACCGGTGCGTCCGGGCTGTAGCCGAACCGCAGGTCGCGGATCTCCAGCGAAGGGACCGGGGCCGCCCCCCGGCCCGGGTGCCGCCACGGGGTGCCGCGGCCGATCGCGGCGGGGGAGCTGTCTTCGGTGGGGAGCGCGTAGACCTCCTGGACGCGTTCGGCGGACCCCTTGGCCCTGTTCACCGAGGCGATGCCCTCCATCAGTTCGGTGACGGGGCCGGTGAGCTGGGAGGCGTACAACAGCATCGCCACGAGGGCGCCGAGCGAGAGGGCCCCCTGGTCCACCCGGGCCGTACCGAACAGCAGGACCAGGACGAAGGCGGCGTTGATGGCCAGTTGGGCCGTGGGGGCGACCACGGCGGTGAGCCGGGCGCTGCGCACCGCCGCGTCGTAGGCGCGGTGCGCGAGGGTGTCGAGGTGGTCGATCTCCCGTTGTTCGGCGCGGTTGGCCCGGACGGTGCGCAGGGCCGACAGGGCGCGTTCCAGTCCGGCCGAGATCGCTCCCACGGCGGTCTGCAGTGCCGTCGAGGAACGGCCGATCTCCGCTGACAGCCTGTTGATCACGACGCCGCACGCGAGCAGCACGCCCAGGATGAGCAGCATCAGGAGCGGGTCCAGCACGAACATGGCGACGACGCTGCCCAGGGCGACGCACAGGTTGGTGGCGATCTGGACCGAGACGTGGGTCAGCGCCTCCCGCAGGACGACCACGTCCGTCGAGGCGCGTGCCATCAGGTCACCGACGCGCAACCGGTCGAAGGCGTGCATCCGGACCCGCAGCAGGTGCGAGATCAGGCCGGTCCGCATGCCCAGGACGAACCGCTCGCCGGTGCGCTCCAGCAGGAAGGTGGCGCAGGCGCCGATGAGCGCCTGGGTCAGCAGCAGCAGGACGAGGACGGTGCACGGGAGCAGGAGCGGGCGGTGCGAGGTGACGGCGTCGACCACGCCCTTGGCGGCCAGGGGCTGCGCGACGCCCACGGCGGCCGCGGTCAGGGTGAGGAGCAGGGCGGCGCTCAAGGGGCGCCGCTGTCCCCGGGTCAGGGTCCACAGCTGTCGAAGCATCCTGTGCACGCCTCCATTCCGTGATCGTCGCCTTCATGACCATCGCCGTCACGGCCGTCGCGCAGCCCCTGGCCGGGCCCGGGGTCAGCCGGTCTCGACCAGCCCGGAGGAGTGGAGCCGTTCGGTCATCGCCGTCAGGTCCTGGTGCGCCTGGGTTCGCGCGATGTCGAAGTGGGCCGCGAACTCCTCGGCCACCTGGTCCACGGTGCAGCCGTCCAGCAGACGCCGCAGTGCGTAGGCACCGGTCTGGTTGAGCTGCCAGTAGTGCCCGGTGCGCCGGCTCAGCAGCACGGCGCCGTCGTCCGTGTCGGTGGACACTGTGTGGGCGGTCAGGCGGAGCGTCATGGGCCCTCCTCGGGTGGTCGGGGTGCGGCCGGCCGTCAGGCCGTACGCGCCGGTTGCTTGGGGGCGACGGTGACCAGGGGTCGGAAGTAGCCGTCGGGGTACGGCTCGTCGATGATCCGGCCCTCCGCTTCGACCCACGCGTGGGCGGCGAACGGCGTCGTGCGCACGCCGGCCTGCCAGGTGGGCCAGGCGCCCTTGAACCGGCACAGCACGGCGGTGGCGATCGACCGCTGCAGGCAGTTGTGGACGGCGCAGCGCAGGCTGACCGCCACGACGGCGGCGCGGGCCTCGGACGCCTGGGCGGCGGTGCCCGGGCGGGCACCAGTGCTCAGCATCCCGAGTACGGCACGCAGGCGGTCGGGCCGCAGTTTGGACAGCGGCCGGGCGATGGCGACGGCCGTCAGCGGCAGCAGACGCCGGTGCAGGGGCAGCCGGGTGCGGGCCTGGAGTGCGTAGGGCGGGCTGGTCACGGCGTCTCCTTCAGGTCGGGTGTGCGGCGCGGGTGACCGGTGCCGCTGAGGGACGGTCCGGCCGATGCCGACAGTGCGGTGGGGCGGGAGACGATCTCCCGCAACCACAGTTCGGCGCCGATCGTCGCCTCCAGCTGGGCGGACCAGACGTCCTCGGTCCGCGGTGGCGTGATCAGGGTGGTCCTGAGCCGGTCCGGGTCGATCAGGCCGCGGCGCGCCAGCAGCGAATCCTCGAACAGGTCCAGCAGGTCGGGGACGTGCTCCTGGAGGGCGCGGTCGACCGGCTCCTCGCAGTCGCCCTTGGTGGTCCGGTCGAGGATCACCTCGGGCACGAGCCCGCGCATCGCCGTGGCCAGCACCGGCTTGTACCGCCAGGGGCTGTACCGCTCGTGGGGAAGGACCGACAGCACGGCCTCGACCACCCGGTCGTCCAGGTAGGGCAGTTCCAGCGGAAGCCCCGCGGCGGCGTACTCGCGGCAGACCAGCCGTAGCACCGGGCCCGCGGTGCGCAGGGCGGTGAGGGCCTCGTGCTGTCCCCGGTCCCGTGCCAGCGGGACGACCTGGTCCGCCACCTCGCGGAAGAGCGTCTGCGTGGTCCTCACCGCGTCCCCGGTGGCCCACGGCGTCGCCGGGAGCCGCTCCCCCCAGCCGAGGGCCGGGGCCCGGGACGGCGACGCGGTGCGGGCGAGGTCGTCGGCGCACCGCCGCCACCAGGCGCCGAGGTCGCCCCCGCGCAGCAGCCCGGTCAGGCTGGGCAGCAACGGCCAGCTGTTGAGCGCCCGATGGGCACTCAGTTGCCGCCAGGCGGTCACCGGTCGGCGGAGGAAGAGCGTGCGCAGGTAGGCGGCGCCCCCGGTGAACAGCTCGTCGGCCCCGTGTCCGGCCAGGTGTCGGGTGGCGCCGTGCTCGACCAGGTGCCGGATCCCGAAACGGATCGCGTTCATCCCCCGGGTCGCGGCCCGCGGGGCCTCCGTGTCGACCGCCCAGTACGGCGGGGAGAACACCGGCGGAGCGTCGGTGTCCGGCACGGTCAGGTGCTCGGCGCCCGGCAGCAGGCGTGCGGCCTGGCCGGCGTACAGCGGATCGTCGTTGATCGCGCTGCCGCCGGTCCAGCAGAAGGTCAGCAGGTCGGGGCGGTTCTCGGCGGCGAGGAAGCACAGCGAGGTGGAGTCCATGCCGCCCGAGAGGTCGGCCGACAGCCGGCCCCCGTCGGGCTGCCGCTGGGCCACCGCCTCCCGCAGCCGCTCGCGCACCCCGGCGGCCCCCCGCGACAACGAGAGGTCCGGCTCCGGCGGCTGCCACCAGCGCACGGCTCGGGCCGGGCCGTCGCCGGGGATCACCAGGCAGGAGTCCGGGGCCACCTGTCGCACGCCGCGCCACCAGCTGCGCTCGCTCAGCGGTGCGAAGAGCATCCCGTACGTCACGCTCGCCGCGACCAGGTCCTCGTCCGGCTCCGCACCGGTCAACTCGGCCAGCACGTCGGCCCGGTCGCCGGCGATCGGCACGTCGTCCAGACGGGCGGTGAACACGGTTCGGGTTCCGGTGACGGTGCCCTGGAAGCGCACCCGCCCGTGGACCGACGCGACCACGTGCGTGTTGCCGGGGAGGCCGCGGGCGAGCGCGTCCACGTCCGACAGCTCGCGTACCGTCCTGGTCAAGGAGTCGAGACGTTCCTGCGTGACCGGGCTCAGGCCGAAGACCGCCACGCGGACCGGACCGGCTTCGGACACCACCAGGTCCTCCGGCGACCACGAACCGGCCAGCCACGGCCGGCCGGACGCATGGGCGACCAACCGCGGTGCCGTGTCGCCGATCCGACGGTGGGCCCGAGCACTGTCCGGGGAATCCGGAAAGACCACAAGGTGGTCGTTGAGCGACTGCACCTGCCCACCCCCAGGTTTCACAGGTTTCACGGCGGCATCCGTACCGCCGGTGTGTCGGCGGCTCTGCACGCGCGCCGGTGTCAGTGCCGCGCGGCCGTCCCCACCAGGGCGTCGGCCTGTCGGCGCTCTTCCCCGGAACCGTGCACCACCCGGGGAAGGCCACACAACCGGGCAAGGTCGACTTCCCCCATGGATCACGCCATTTGTTCAACGACAGGATCAGCCAAATCGTATTTCAATAGCATCTAAATTCTGTTAAGACGGCGCTCGACATGATCACTCGCGCTACGGCAGTTCACTGCTGTGCTCAAAAACCCCAGCCGAACCGAGCGGGTGACATTCCGCTTACGATCCACCTGCAGGAACGTAAAACCAGTCGTCAATGGCCAAATCTAGCGATCCGACTGGACACGACCGATGGAAGCCGGTCCCAATGGAGTCACGCCATCCCAGGCTTCGGCCTCGATGCATTGGAGATAACCATGGCCAAGAACCAGCAGCTGCCCAAGCGCTATGCCCCGCCCACGGCCGCCAAGGTCGGCGACTTCAGCAAGGACACGGACGGCACCATCTACACCAAGAAGGACGCGACGACCCTGGGCTTCAAGAAGCCGCGCTGACCAGGGCTTCGCTGACCTCGGCTCGATCGTGACAGCCCGCCGGCCCTGCCGGCGGGCTGTTCCGCGTCTCCGGGGTTCGCATACCAACCCCGGACGCGGCTCGCCGCAGGTCGGAGGCGGTTCCGGCCCTCCTGGGCGGCTCCATGGGGAAGGGGAATCGGGTCGACGGAAACCACTCGCGAGTTCGAATTCCATCTTCCCTCCTTTCCGTGGGAAAGCGGTCGTAGTTCCCGGCTGATCGGTGACTTCGACGTGTACCGACCTATGGCCCGGCTGATCCTCGCAGGCGGGGGGAGGATGTGTTCGTGGACGCCGGGCATGGTGTGGGTGAACGGGCTGACCTGGATGTGGCCGGTTTCGGTGACGGTGATGTGGCCGCGTTCGTAGAGGCTGTGGCAGCCCCCAACGGCCCCGCCGTCACCGCCTTCCGCTATGTTCTTCCGAACGCGCGCCGGCGGGTCACGCGTGCTTCGAGGGGGGAAGCGTGCCAGGTGAGCGACTTGAGGCGGAGTGGGTCCGATCCTGGTGGAGGCAGGCCGACGCGGCGCTGACGGAGCTGACGCTGCGGCCGGCCTGCAGGAGAGGACCCAACACCTGATGTCCATATGGCCCTCGATCGTTGCAGTGCTCGGCACCCTCGCCGGTGCCCTGACCGCCGGACTCCTCCAGCACCGTTCGGCACGGACCGCACGCGCCGAGGAGCGCGCCGACAGCCACCGCCAGGAAAAGCTCGGTGCCGTCACCGAATTCGCGGCCGCCCTGGACGCGCACCGCTCGGCGATGTTCCATCGGGAGCGTCTGGCCCTGACCGAGGCCGAGCCCGAGCACCAGCTGGAGGCCCAGACGAGGTCCCACGACACCCGGGCGGCGATCACCGCGCCCCACATCCGCCTTCAGGTCCTGGTCCCCGAGCTGGCCGGCCCCGCCCAGCAGGCCGCTGATGCCACGTACGCGCTGCGCAAGGCCGTCGACCGGGCCGAGTTGGACGCCCGGCGGCATGCGGCCAAGGAAGCATCCGTCGCCTTCATCGCCGCGGCCGCCACGTTGCTGGCCCCAGCAGCCGCTGACTGAGGTCGACCGCCGCCTGCGTCCTGGCCGTCCGTCGACCGGGTGCTGCGGGCCAGGGTTGTGGACGGACCGTCACCGTCCCGCAACGGCAGGCGATCGCCGTACGGCCGCTCGGACGTCGATCAGATCGTCGCCTGCATGGGCTAGCCTGCCCCCGGAACCGCAGCACGCGCTGTGGGAGGGGGAGTTGGTGTCCAGAATTCGTTCGGGGACGACGCGCCGGGCCGCTGCGGCACTTTCGGTCATGGCGCTCTCGGCAGCGGCGGTGCTGGCGCCGGTGACCACGGCCGCCGCGGCCACCACGCCGGTCACCGGGAACGAGGCGATCGTCTCCGTGGGCGCGGTCGGGCCGGAGCCGATCGTCAGTCCGGACGGCACCCGGGTCTACGTGGCCGGGACCAACGACGCCGCCACCGCCGGTCTGCGGATCACCCAGCACTGACGGCCCGGCCCACGCGCCGTCACCACAACGCACGCTCCACGAGGGGAAACCGATGTCCCGCACGACCACCCGCCGCACCGCCGCGACGCTCACCGCGGCGGCCACCGCCGCGACCCTGCTCGCCCTGACCGGCACCGCCGCCGCGGCCGACGCCCCGCTGTCCGGGACCGAGGCGACCATCACCGTCGGCGCCCGCAACGCCGCACCGGTGGTCAGCCCCGACGGCGGCACGGCCTACGTCGCGGTGACCGAGGCCGACAACACCTCCACGGTGAAGGCGGTGGACACCCAGTCCGGCGCCGTCACCGGGCGGCTGGTCCTCGGCACCCTCCAGTGGAGTGCCCACCCGGCGCTCAGCGCGGACGGCTCACGCCTGTACGTGCTCGACGGCCAGCGCCTCAGCGTGGTGGACACCGCCACCCTGACCCTGCGCGCCACCCTCGCCCTGCCCGATCAGCCCCGCCCGGCCGGCTGGACCCCGGGCTCGACCTCCGGACTGGCCTTCAGCCCGGACGGATCCACCCTGTACGTCTCCCAGAACGGAGCGACCGCCTACCGGCAGAACGGCCAGAGCCGGGTCCTGGCCTTCGCCACCGCGCAGCAGGCGTTCACCACCTGGGTCCAGGTCCCGGCGCCCTTCGTCGGCGCCCCCGCGGCCCGACCGGGCACCGGCGACGTGTACGTCGGCACCAGCCAGGGCGTGGTGCACGTGACCACGGCCGGCGCCACGCCCGCTGTGGCCGACACCGTCCAGGGCACCGCCGCGAACCTGGACTACAACGTGGCGTTCACCCCCGACGGCAAGCGCCTGTTCGCCCTCGCCGAACTCGGCACCGGCGCGAGCACCCTCATCGACCCGGCCACCGACACCGTGACCACCACCTTCCAGCCCGCCGGCAGCGGCGACGCGCTGGAGCACCCGCAGGTCAGCGCCGACGGCAGCCGGCTCTACCTCACCGACAGCAACTACGGCGCCGGCACCGCCTCGGTGCTCGCCCTCGACACCGCCACCGGCGCCCCCGTACCCGCGGAGACCGCCGGCGACCTCGACGAGACCGACCTCACCGGCCTGGCCCTCGGCCCCGACGGCCACACCTTCTACGTGGGCGGCACCGCCGGACAGAGTGCCAATCTCCAGATCGTCGCCCACTGACCGCCCGCACGACAGCCCCCGCCCGCCGTGCGGGCGGGGGCCCGTTCCCCCTTGCCGCACACGACTCCTGACCGTGCCACAGGTCCGGACAGCGGCACGGGAGTCGGCCGGCCGTCCGCGAGGCGAACCGGCTGGTGGAGGTGCGGCAGGAGTTCGCGTTCCTGGACGGGAGGCGGCCGGAAGCCGCGAGTCGCGGAAGCCGGCTCCGCACGGCTCGCGTCCTGCGCGCCGGGATCCCCGATGGACCGGCCCGTCCGCCCGCGGGGCCCTCGTGCGTCGAGGCGCGGTTCCGTCGGGGTGCAGGAGCGGAACCGTCAGGGCCGCGGACCGCGTCCCGTGACTGTCGGGGTTCACCAAAAGGCCCTGCCCCCTTGCCAATTCGTTCGACGTGCCCTCACATATCTTCCACGCACACTGCCGGCCACCGCCGGCGTGCTGACCGGTGTCGGACGCCGGCCGGCGGAGTACCGGTGACCCGCAACGAAACCATCGGAGGACACCTGATGCGGCTTCGCGGAACCACGGCGATACTCGCCCTCACCACCCTGGTGGCGGCGGCCCTCACGACAGGCGGACCCGCCCGGCCGGCCGCCACGCGGACCACCGCGGCCACCGGCCCGCTGTCCTTATCCCTGCCCAGCATCGCGACCGACACCGCTTCCGGCTCGGATCCGTCCTGCAAGGCGAGCAAGTACCCCCCGAAGAAGGATCCCTCCGGGCCGACCATCAAGGCGATCCAGGCCCGCGGGACGATCAACATCGGTGTGGACCTGAACGACTACGACTGGGGATTCCTGGGCCCGGACGGCGCCACACCCCAGGGATTCGACATCGACCTCGCGAAGGCGATCGTCGCCTCGTTGGGAAACCCGAAGGTCAACTGGGTCGCGCTCGACGACGCCCAACGCCAACCGCGTCTCAAGGCCACCGGCGACCAGCACGTCGATCTGGTCGTGCACACCATGACGATCACCTGCAAACGGAGCCAGGACGTGGCCATGTCCACTGTCTACTTCGAAGCCGGACAGCGGGTCCTGATGCCGGCCGCGAAGGCCGAACAGGGTGAAAGCGGGCCCGACGCGATGAAGGGCAGGCGGGTGTGCGTCGCCGCCGGCTCCACCGCCGAGGCCCTGCTGGAGCCGGACACCACGCTGCCGGCGTCCCAGCAGAAGTACAAGGTGGCCACACTCGACAAGCGGGACCAGGAACTGGACTGCCTGGTCCAGCTCGAACTCGGCAACGAGGACGCGATCGTCACCGACGACGCCATCGCCTACGGCCTGGCCGCCCAGGACCCGCAAACCACCGTGGTCGGCGACCAACTCTCCGACGAGCCCTACGGCGTCGCCATCTCACCCAGCGAACCGGATCTCGCCTCCTGGGTCAACCAGGTCCTGGAGGACTACCGCGGGAGCGGTGCCTGGCGGCAGAGCTACGACCACTGGATCAGGCCCAACGTCCCCGGCCACCCCGAATTGCAGCCACCCGCGGCGCAGTACTCCAACTCGTGACCCCAGCGCGCTCAGCCCGGCAACAGGCCTGGCTGCGACTGCAGGGCGGGGGTGTTCCTGATGAAGCTGTCGAACCCCAGCGGGGGGCGCCCGAGCAGCTCGGCGACGTCGTTCGTGGCCCGGTCGTACCGATTCTCGCGGTGCAGCCGCGCCATCGTGGCGATGTGCTCGAAGACGTGGGGCGGTAGGTCCAGCCCCTTGAGGTCGCGTTCCAGCCACTCCTCGTACGGCACGTCGACGTAGGTGACGGTACGGCCCAGGGCGGCGGAGAACTCGGCCGCGATGGCTGCCATGTCACGGGAGCGCGCTCCGGTCAGTTCGTAGACGCGGCCGGACGGCGGAACCGGGTCCAGCAGGAGGCGTGCGATGACCTCCGCCACATCGGCCGCGGCGATCGGCGAAGTCCGGGCGGAGCCGAACGGGAGGCGGATCGTGCGGTCTCGCAGGATCGAGGCGACAGCGACTTGGGCGAAGAGGGGATTCTCCATGAACACCGTGGGCCGGACATGGACGACCGGCACCCCCGACCAGTCGAGGACGTGCTCGGCCAGCCAGTGCAGTCGCTGCTGCCGGGATTCGGTGTCGCTGGTGAGGTCCATCTGGGAGACCGTCATCTGCGAGATGCTCACCAGCAGTTCGAGACCGCCGCCTTCCCGGGCGGCCGCGGCGACCGTCGTCGCGGCCTCCAGGTAAGCGGGCGACACGCTCATCCCGAAGTAGGCCCGGCGGCAGCCCGCCAGCGCCTCCACCACGTCGGCGCCACGTGTGAGATCGCCGACCACCACGTCCACGCCGGCCATGGCCCGCAGAGCCGAGGACCGTTCGTCGTCGTGATGCACCAGGGCCCGGACGGGCACGCCCTCGGCGTGCAGCCGGTCGAGGACCGTTCGTCCGACTCCGCCGACGCCGCCACCGACGCCGGTGACGAGGACGGGCTGGGAATGCATCGTCGATCGCCTCCTGTCTTCCGGACCAGGCGTCCGGTTCGCTCGGGGCGGCTCTGCGGGCTGTCGAGCGTGCCGTGGAGGACGTCCCTCGTCATGCACCACTGGCACCGTCGTCGACCTCGGGGCGACACGGGCCGGGCCGTCACCTCCTTCACCGTACCTGCGGCGGCAGTACGCCGCAGGTGCGTCGGTGATCGTGGCGGTCGGTTCACGGGCACCCGGTCACCGGCAGCGGACCCCGCATCGACCCCGGTCTTACGCGGTTGCCAGCTGCGGGGGCATCGCGCCGCCGAGTAGGCTGATCAACTGAGCGAGCAGACCGTCGAGTTCACGGCCGACATCGGAGATCCGCTCGTCGTGGTAGCTGGCGAACAGCAGGCTCGGCTGGTCGACCGCCAGTTTCGTGTCGCCGTCGGGGTCGGCGTAGAGGAGAGTGCGCAGCGGCGCGTGGAGCATGACCGACGGGTCGTGACGGAACATGCGTTCGGCGATGGTGTGGTTTCCCATCAGGTACTGCGTGGCCTTCCAGAAGGAGGACGATCCGACCATCAGGCCGGCGATGTCGCTGCGGTGGTAGCGCATGAACCCGTGCGGGGCGTTGATCTCGGCGAGTTCGAGCGCGGCGTCCCAGGAGGCCAGCTGGAAGAAGCGGGTCTGATCGACCTCCGGGACCAGGCTCTCGTACTGCTCGCGGGCCGCGTCGTAGGGCTGCGGGAGCGCCACGACGAGGCGCCGGGCGGGGTGGTCGACGGTCGTGGTGTGCGCGGTCATGGCTGTGCTTCCTCCGTGCCGGAGCGGACCAGTTCCACGTGGTGGATGTCGAGGGTGATGGACAGCAGGTTGAGGTTCACGCTGTTGTCGGGGTTGCGGCGGAAGACCCGCCGGCGGGTCGGCACCAGCAGGCCGTCGAAGGACCTGTGGCGGCTGGTGTAGTGGCCGATCAGTGCGCTCCCGTTGACCTCGGCGATGTAGTCCATGCGTCGCTGTACGCCGCGAGTGTCGAAGTAGAACACCTGGTCGGGACTATGGGTGGCGATCTCGGCCGGGAAGCGCACGTGCAGGCGTCGCCAGGTCTGTCCGGCCTCGTGCCAGGGCTCGATCTCGCGGGTTCGGACACCTGGATGGGTGAACAGGAACGGTGTGGTGAAGTAGTTCCAGCACGCGTAGCCCAGGAAGTAGCCCAGGTGCGGGGCGTCCCAGGCGCTGTTGCGCAGCATGCCCTTGAAGGCGGCGCGGGCCGGATCGAGGGTCTCGACCGGCTCGCCGTCGAGGGTCTGCAGGGTGACCCGGTCGGCTGCGGCGTCGAAGACCATCCGCCGGTCCGGGCGGGTGAAGGGGCTGAACACGATGTGCTCCCGGCCCGCATCCAGCGTGATGACCTGGTCGAACGTCCGGCCCGTCGGCCAGCCCTTCGATGCCCAGATCGGGCCCCCGATCGAGAGGTCGACCTTCAATCCGCGCACGGTGTTCCACAGTTCGCGGCCGCCGGCCGTGGCGATGGCCAGGTCTAGCAGTTCGCCGGTCATGGACCACACTCCTCAGGTGGCGTGTACCTCCACCAAGGTTGACCGAAGCGTCCGCCGTCGGCTCGCCCAGGCGGTGGGGAGATCGCACGACCTTGACCGACTTCCGCTAGCCGTCCGCCCGCTTGATCCACTCGCTGCCTCCCGGCGGGTAGTCGTAGCCGGGGCGGTTGACGTCGGCACTGGTGCGGAAGGGGGTGCCCTTGTTGTCGATCGGGACGGTGCCGCGGCGGTTGCCGCTGGACCAGTCCAGTGTGAGGTCCCATCGGACGTCATGCGCCTTGGTGTGCGCGGTGACGTAGAAGACCTCGGGGTCGGACTTGCTGACCTTGTACGGGAAGTCGCGCTGGCCGCCCCTGACGGTGATCACGGGACTGCCCCTGTCGAGGTCGATGTCGAAGGACTTGGTGTCGACCTCGCCGCCGCAGCCGACACCCATCGAGTAGTCGTTCCAGGCGAGCGGCGCGCCCTTGGCCGTGATCCGCACGTGCAGCGCCTCCAGGACGACCGTGTCCGCTCCGGTTCCCTGGACGGTGAGGGCGACCTGCTGCTCGCCGGAGGAGACCGCGCCGTAGGCGGCGGCCCAGCGCGGGGCGTCGCGCTCGGTGGCGGGCGGCCCGACCTGGGCGGGCGCGCTGTTGACGAGGAAGTGCTGGCTGCACGGGTCGGCGTAGACGTACGGGCGGGTGCCGACAGTGAGCGGCGCGGGCGCGTTGGAGGGCTGGGTGGGGGTGGACGGGCTCGGGGTGGTCGGGCTCGGGGTGGTCGTCGCGGTTGCCAGGGCGGTGTCCGTCGGCGTCACGGTCCTGGTGGTGGAGGCGGCGGGGGCGGAGAGGGACGGTTCCGGTACGGCCGGCACGCCCGTCGCCGCAGCCGTGGCACCGGCCGCCTGCGGGCCTCCCGCATCGCTCCCGCCGTCCCAGATCGTGGGACGCGCGACGATCATCACTGCGGCCAGCAGGGCGACGGCCGCGGCGGAGGCGATCAGCGCGCTACGGCGGCGCCGCGGCCGTACGGGCTCCGCCACCGCCACGACGACCGGCGCCCCGATGACCGGAGCCCCGCCCGTCTCGCCCGCGGTGGGTTCAACCGGGGCGGCCTCGGGCTCCGTGACCGGAGCCGGGGCCTCGGCCGGTGCTGGCTCCGCGGTCCGGTCCGTGCGGCGCCCTCGGGCCGCGTCCGCCAGGATCCAGCTCCGGTGCAGTTCCACGAGCTCTTCCGGGGTCGCCCGGCACACCCGTGCGAAGCGCTCCGCCGGCATGTACTCATGGGGCAGCGCCGTGCCGTTGCAGTAGCGGTGCAGCGTCGACGTGCTCATGTGCAGCCGCTTGGCCAGCGTTCCGTAGCTCAGGCCCGAGCGGTCCTTGAGTTCGCGTAACAGCCGCGCGAACTCCTCCGTCTCGACGGCCCCCGTGCCCTCCGACACCCGTCCCCTCCGTTCCCCCGGCGTCCCGTTCCAGCGTTCCAGGCTCGTCCCACTCCCGCTGCTCAGAGCCTCATTCGCCGTTCCACCCTACCCATCGTGCCGCCGGGTGTGGCGGCCGGGACGGATCGCTCCGCAGGCTTCGGTCATCCGATCGACGCACCACCTGAGCGCATGCCGAAAGGGGCACGACCACATGTCCGTCCGCACCTCCCGTACCCGCCTGATCACCGCTGCCGCGAGCGTGGCGCTCGCCGCCTTCTCCATCACCGCGTGCAGCGACCACGGGGACATCGGGACGGCAACCGGCCCGTCGCTCAGGGCCACCGCGCCCGCGGCGGCGCCTGCCTCGCCGACGGCCCCCTCGACGGCCCCCTCGACGGCCCCCTCGACGGCCGCCGCCCCGTCCGCCGACACCGGTGGCACCACCGACAAGGCCTCGACCACCACACCCGCGCCCGCCGCTCCCAAGCCCGCCGCTTCCAAACCGGCCGCGAACACCCCGGCACCGAAGGCCCCCGCAGCGCCCCCGGCCGCCAAACCGACCACCTGCGAGGGCTCCACCACCAAGACCGTCGCCGCCCCGCTGAACCGACCCGTGAACCACATGCTGCTCACGGTCACCAACACCGGCTCCGGCACCTGTTACCTCTACGGCTACCCGGCCGTCCAGTTCGGCGAGGCCCAGTCCGTGCCCCCGGTCATCACCGACTCGAAGCCGCAGGCCGTCGTCACGCTCAAGCCCGGCGAGTCCGGCTACGCCTCCGTCAACCTGTCCTCCACCGACGGCAGCAACGGCTCGAACGGCCGCACCGCGACGTCCCTGGCCGTCTACTTCCAGGGCCCCTCCGGCGACGAGAGCGTCGGCGCGGGGGCCCACCCGGCGCTGCCCGCGAAGGGCGTCTACGTGGACGACTCCCTCAAGGTCACCTACTGGCAGCAGTCGCTGGACGACGCCGTCTCCTGGTGACCCCGGAAACACCCGGAGAGCCGAGAGCGCCCAGCCCGAAAGCAGGCACGCCGCCATGCGCAGCACACCCCGCAGAATCGCCCGGGTTCTGGCCGTCCACATCGGTGCGGCCTGCCAGGTCCTCCTCCTCGGCGATCCGGACGGTCCGGGCTCGGGCGGGAAGCCGCCGCCGACAGGGTCTGACCGGCGACTGGCCAGTGACCTCGACAGCGAAACCGGACCGCCCGGTCGCCGGCTCAGGCGAGCCGACGACCGGGCGGTCCGGGGGTGCGGAGGTTCGGGCCGAGGGGTCAGACGGTGACCCGTTCGGTCCGCTCCGCCTGGAGGTCGGCGGGCTGCTCGGCGGTGGCGGAGGTGTTCTCCCGGGGCGCGGGGAGTACGGCCATGATCACGCCGGAGATCACGATGGTCGCCGCCCAGGCGAGCCCGTACTTGCCGACGGGAGTGTCGGAGAGCGGGCCGGCGAACCAGTCGCACTTGGTGAAGGCGAGCCCCATCAGCAGGGCGAGCACCCAGGACACCATCGCCTGCCAGCAGAAGCCGCCCACGTACCAGTACCGGCTGTTCCTGCTGGTGTCCATCAGCGCGGTGGCGTCGTAGCGCACCGCGCGCGACCGGCGCCGGAACATGTCCACCGCGTAGACGCCGATCCAGGCCGAGAAGGAGACGGCGAGCAGGATGAGGAAGGTGATGAAGGAGCCCAGGAAGCTCTTGGCGACCAGCATCAGCAGCAGGCCGCCGACCAGCGAGATCACGGCGTTGATGCTGACGGCCATGGCGCGCGGCAGCTTGACGCCCATGGTCTGGGCGGTGAAGCCGGCCGAGTACATCGAGAGGCTGTTGATCAGCAGCATGCCCACGATCGCGGTCAGCAGGTAGGGCACGGCCAGCCAGGTCGGCAGCAGGTCACCGAGGAAGGAGACCGGGTCCGCGGCCTGCGCCAGGCCGGGCGAGGCCACCGCCATCACGGCGCCCATCAGCACCATCGGTACCACCACCATGGCGGCACCGGAGACCGTCACGCCGACGATCTTCTTGCCGGAGGCCTTGTGCGGCAGGTAGCGGGCGAAGTCCGGCCCGGTGGGGACCCAGCTGATGCCGCCGGCCGCGATGGTCCCGATGCCGGCGATCATCATCGCGGTGGTGCCCGCGGGCTTGGCGAAGACCTCGCTCCAGTGGATGGTCGCGACCAGGTAGCCCAGCACCAGGACGCTGAAGAGGCCGAACAGGTACGTCGACCAGGTGTTGCAGACGTTCAGTGCCTTGCGGCCCATGCCGGAGACCACGAAGGTGCAGGCGACGAAGGCGAAGAGCGTGATCACGATCAGCGCGGTGTTGCTCTTGATGCCGAACAGCAGGTCGAGGACGGTCAGCACGGCGTAGGCGCCGGTGACGGCGTTGATCGTCTCCCAGCCGAACCGGGCGATCCAGAGGATCGCGCCGGGGAAGAGGTTCCCGCGCACCCCGAAGGTGGCCCGCGAGAGGGTCGCGCCCGGCGCCCCGCCCCACTTCCCGGAGACCGACAGCACGCCGACCATGCCGAACGAGACGAGCGCGGCGCACGCCGCGACGATCAGGACCTGCCAGAAGTTCAACTGGTTGAACACCACCAGGGCGGCGCCCATGGTGAGCAGCAGCACGCTGATGTTCGCCGCGACCCAGGTCGGGAAGAGCTCGCGGACTCTGCCCCGGCGCTCGTGGTCGGGGACGGGTTCGATACCGCGGGTCTCTATCGCGCCGTCGGCGTTGTCGGCGGTGGACAGGTTGTCCATGAGGGTGGCTCCGTGCGTGTGAAGCGGGGGAGAAAATTCGGGCAAATAACACATCTATGGAACTCTTCGCGCGTAGCGCGGGAGTTGAGTCATCCTACTGTGTTCGAGATGTGACCCGATTGATGTGGTTGCTCGCTAGCGGTGGCAACCGGTCGCGGGGCGGGATCGCAGGGGGTGGGTCAGAAGGTGAAGGTCTCCAGGTGGTCGAGCCGGATGAAGCGGGCCTCGGGGCTGGACCGGTGGACGGCGGCCTGGAGCGCGGGGAGGCCGCCCCAGTCGTGGGCGGGTTCGGTGAGCGGGTGGTCGAAGTCGTCCCAGTGGGTGGGGACGACGTACGGGGGGTGGTCGAGGACGTCGAGGAGGCGGGGGACGTAGTCCGGGACGGAGGCTCCGCCGGGCTGGACGAGGAGGACGTCCGGGGCGAGGCCGGTGAGGTGGCGGGCGTCGTAGTTGGCGCCGCCGCTGTCGAGGATGCTCAGCCTGTCGCCGATGGTGATCAGGTAGGCGAGCGTGCCGCCTTCGACGAGGTCCGAGATGACCTTCGGTCGGGGCGGCGGCGAGCCGGGGCGGGTGCCGGGGAAGGGGACCTTCGAGCGGGGGCCGGTCATCGAGTGCAGCGAGTTGATCACCTGGATGGTGTAGCCGTCGAACTGCAGGTACTCGCCGCCGTGCACCACCGACAGCTGGTCGCCGGGCGCGCCGAGCGCGGTCAGCAGGTTGGCGTGGGTCTCGGTGCCCAGGACGGTCGCGCCCGTGCGGGCGGCGATGTACGGGATG
This sequence comes from Kitasatospora sp. NPDC058190, assembly GCF_042883685.1. NCBI lineage: Bacteria > Bacillati > Actinomycetota > Actinomycetes > Kitasatosporales > Streptomycetaceae > Kitasatospora > Kitasatospora sp. NPDC058190. The sequence goes on along the minus strand of NZ_JBHVVI010000040.1, from coordinate 3,825 downwards.
TCGGGCAGGTGGTCGTAGTGGCCGTGGGTCACCAGGATCTGGTCGGCGCGCAGCCGGAGACTGTCGATGAGGGCGGTGTCGACGCTGAGCGGGGTGGCGGGGTCGGCGCCCTTCGGGGTGTACGTCCCGGTGGGGAAGCGGGTGATCCAGGGGTCGATCAGGATCGTCGTGGGCCGGTCGGGATCGCCGAAGGCGATCTCCCAGCCGTTGTTGCCCAGCCAGCGCAGCCGCACGCCGGCCGAGCCGGGCGGGCCGGGCCGGCGCCGTCGGCGGCCCGACGGACGGGCCTCGGTCGCGGCGGAGGCCTCGGCCGGGTACGGGGCCGCGCCGGTCAGGGCGGCGGCACCGGCGAGGGTCGCGGCGCCGGTCGCGGAGGCGGTGAGCAGGTGGCGGCGGGACAAGCGGTCGGCGGCGGGGGCGGGCCGACGAAGCGGGTGGGTCATGGCGAGTGGGGCTCCTCCGGTCGCTCGTGGGCGGTGGTCAGCCGAGGGCGGTGACGACGGCCTTGGTCGCCTCGGCGATCAGGGCGTCGTCGGAGGTGGCGTCGGGCTTGCCGCGGTCGGACAGGACGACGATGACGACCGGGCTGCGGCCGCCGGAGGGCCAGGCGACGGCGACGTCGTTGCGGGTGCCGTAGCCCGCGTTGCCGGTCTTGTCGCCGATCTTCCAGTCGGCGGGCACGCCCGCGCGGATGTACGGGGCGCCGGTCGTGTTGCCGATCAGCCAGTCGGTGAGCAGCCGGCGACGGTCCTCCGTCAGAACGTCGCCGAGGACGTAGCGGCGCAGGTCTGCGGCGAAGACGCGGGGTGTGCTGGTGTCGCGGGGGTCGCCCGGCGTCGCCTCGTTCAGGGTGGGTTCGGTGCGGTTGACGTTGGTGGTCGGGTCGCCGAGGTCGCGCAGGGTCCGCTGGACGGCCTCCGGGCCGCCGAGCTCGGCCATGACCAGGTTGGCCGCGGTGTTGTCGCTGTACTCGATGGCGGCGGCGGCCAGATCACGCACCTTCATGCCCGTGGCCACGTGCTGGGAGGTGATCGGCGCCCACTTCAGGACGTCCTCCTGGCGGTAGGTGACCACCTTGTCCAGCTCCTCGTCGGTCGCCTCGCGCAGCAGGGCCCCGACGGCGAGCGACTTGATCGTGGACGCGAACGCGAAGCGCTCGTCGGCGTGGTAGGCGACCTCCCGGCCGCTGCCGGTGTCCACCGCGTACACGCCGAGTCGGGCGCCGAAGTGTTTCTCGAGTTCCTTGAAGGCGGCGTCGGTCGGACGGGCGGCGGCCGTGACGGCGGTGGTCGCGGTCGCTGCCGGAGCACTGGTGCCGTCGGGGGTGCCGTGGCCGCACCCGACCGTCAGGGCCACCGCGAGCAGGGCGACGGCGGGCAGCGCGGAACGGGGATGCCGGAACACGGACGTCATCGGTGATCTCCAGGGTCGGGCGCACGGGAAGGTCGGACGGGCGGTCACCGGCGCCGCGGGGCGGTCCGGCGTCGGTCGTGCCGTGGCCCTCAGCTAAACAGGCCGTCAGGAGTCCAGTCCAAGACCATGATGGTGAAGGGATCGATACCGAAATACCTATGATTGCTGCTCATGGACCTGTTGGGACATCTCCGCCACTTCCGCGTGGTCGCCGAGGAGCGGCACTTCGGCCGCGCCGCCGAGCGGCTGCGGATCGCCCAGCCCTCGCTCTCCCAGCGGATCCAGCGGCTGGAACGCGAACTCGGCGTCACCCTGTTCGACCGCGGTCCACGCGGGGTCGCGCTCACCCCGGCGGGCCGGCTGCTGCTCGCCGAGGCGGAGGAGGTGCTGGAATGCTCCGCCCGCCTGCTGGCCGTCGCGGCCGACCTGCGCACCGGCCGGGCGGGCACCCTTCGTGCGGCCGTACCACCCGACCTCGGACCGGCCGCCCTGGCAGCGCTGCTCACCGGGTTCGAGAGCGCCTCCCCGGGCACCCGGCTCGACCTGCGGGAACTGCCGGTCGAGGCCGCGGTGCGCGAACTCGCCCAGCACACGGTGGACGTCGCCGTCGTCCGCCATCCCTGCCCGGCCGCCGGACTGGCCTTCGGACCGGTCCTGCACCAGCCGCTGGGCGTACTGCTCGCCGCCGACAGCCCGAACGCCGACCGCCCGGACCTGGCCGCGGCGGAGCTGACCGGGCGGCGTCTGGTGCTCTTCCCCCGTGCCACGGCCCCGGCGCTGTACGACGAGATGCTCACCACCCTGGCCCGGCACGGCTGCACCCCGGAGGCGGTCGTCGACCCGCCCGGCCCGGACGTCGCGGGCGCACTCGTGCTCACCGGGAGCGCCGTCGCCCTGGTGCCGCGCACCGTGGCGCCACCGGGTACAGTCTGGCGTCCACTCACCGGCACCCCGCTGACCTGGCGCACCTCCACCGCCTGGCCGGCCGGGCGCGACGGGCCCGCCGTCCGCCTGTTCGCCGAGGCCGCCCACCGAGCGCTGACCGAACCCGGCGGCCTGCTGCCCCAGCCGCCCAATCGCCCGCTCTTCCCCCGGCCCGCAATGGAGTTCCCGCTGTGACCAGCGACCGTACGAGCGCCGACCGCATCCGCGGCGACCGCGCTCGCGGCGACCGTCCGAGAGACGACAGCGCGGTCGGTGGCCGTGCCGCAGCCGGCGACGACCGTCCCGCAGCCGACCGTACGAGCGGCCGCCGGGACCCCGCCGGAACCCGCGCCGCGCGCGCCCGCATCGCGGCGGCCTTCGCCGAAGCCGGCGTCAGCGGCCTGCTGCACGCCCGCGACCTCGACACCGGCGCCGAGCTCGCCCTCGGCGCCGACACCCCGGTCAGCACCGCGAGCGTCCACAAGCTCTGCCTCCTGGTCACGCTGTACCGCGAGGCCGCCGCCGGACGGATCGACCTGACCCGGCCGGTGGACCTCCCCGCCGCCGGCCGCACCCCAGGACGTACAGGCCTGTCGGCCATGCTCGACGCCGCCCGGCTCTCCCTGCGGGACCTCGCCTACCTGACCGTCGCGGTCAGTGACAACGCCGCCGCGGACGTGCTCTGGGACGAAATCGGCCTGGACACCGTCAACCGCACGATGGCCGAGCTGGGCCTGACCCGTACGGTCGCCGTCCACACGGTCCGCGACCTGTTCGCCGCCCTCGCCGGGGACACCGGCCAGGACTCCCCGGTCGACCCCGCTGTCGTCGCCCGGCTCAGGGTCCTCGACCCGGCCTTCACCAACCACAGCACCGCCCGCGAGATGACGGCCCTGCTCGCCGCCCTCTGGCACGGCGACGCCTGCCCCGGCGAACCCGGCGCCGCACTGCGCCGCCTGCTCGGCCTCCAGGTCTGGCCGCACCGGCTGGCCTCCGGCTTCCCGTTCGACGACGTCCGCGTCCACGGCAAGACCGGTACCCTGCCCACCCTGCGCCACGAGGTCGGCGTCGTCGAGTACCCCGACGGCGGCCGCTACGCCCTGGCCGTCTTCACCCGTGCCGCGGCCACCAGCATCACCCTCCCCACCGCCGACGCCGCCATCGGCACCGCCGCCCGCCTCGCCGTCGACGCCCTGCGCCTCATGGCGAGCGGGAGCGACGGCGAGCGCGGTGGACCGTGGCACCCGGTGAGGTGAACGGGTCGCCCGCGGCCGCGGGGGAGCCGGACGGCAGGATCGAGCGCCGACCGGTCCCGGAAGGGCCGCTGCAGCGCCTGCCGTCGTGATCAGCCGGCTCACGGCGGCCGTCGCGCGGGCCCGTCGCGCGGGCCCGGCCACGGGTTCTAGTGCTGCTCCGCGGAAGTTCGTGGAGGGGTGTTGATTAGATGGCCAGTCCACTGAGGTAGAGGTCGCCCGCGCAGTCGAGGGC